>SHWW01000029.1 GCA_009693635.1 Flavobacteriaceae bacterium | reverse complement strand
GAAAAAAACGGTTTCAATCATATTTATGTGTATGATAAAACGGGAAAATTGAAAAATCAAGTTACCAATGGAAATTGGGAAGTGACTAATTATTATGGATTCGACGAGAAAAATCAAACTGTTTTTTATCAATCTGTTGAGAATGGTTCTATCAATAGAGACGTTTATCGCATTGGTTTAAATGGAAAAAATAAAGCTAGATTATCACTAAATACAGGTACAAATTCAGCTACTTTTAGTCCGAATTTTCAGTTTTATATCAACTCGTTTTCAAGCGCGACTCAGCCAACAAACTACACTTTAAACGATGCTAAAACCGGAAAGGAGTTGCAATCTATTGAAAACAATGTGGCATTAGCCGATAAATTAAAAGCATATAATTTGCCTTCAAAAGAGTTTTTTGTATTGAAAACGGAAAAAGGAAATGAACTAAATGCTTGGATTTTGAAGCCTAAAGATTTCGATGCCAATAAAAAATATCCTGTTTTTATGTATCAATATTCTGGTCCTGGATCGCAACAAGTGAACAACGATTGGAACGGAACAGACGATTATTGGTTTATGATGTTAACGCAACAAGGTTATATTGTGGCTTGCGTTGATGGACGAGGAACAGGTTTTAAAGGGGCAGATTTCAAAAAATGTACTCAAAAAGAAATGGGGAAATACGAAGTTGAGGACCAAATTGACGCTGCAAAAGTTATTGGAAATTATCCCTTTGTAGATAAAAGTAGAATAGGTATATTTGGCTGGTCATATGGAGGATTTATGGCTTCCAATTGTATTATGAAAGGAAATGAGGTGTTCAAAATGGCTATTGCCGTTGCCCCAGTTACAAATTGGAGATTTTACGATAGTATTTATACCGAAAGATACATGCAAACGCCGCAAGAGAACGCAAGTGGTTACGATGAAAATTCACCGATAAATCATGTTGATAAATTGAAGGGAAAATTCCTTTTAATTCACGGTTCTGGCGATGATAATGTGCACGTTCAAAATTCAATGAAAATGATGGAAGCCTTAATTCAGGCTAACAAACAGTTTGATTCGCAGATTTATCCAGATAATAATCACGGGATTTATGGCGGGAAAACTAGAATTCAATTGTATACTAAAATGACAAATTTCATATTGAATAATTTATAAGCATCACAATTTTTGATACTTGAAAAATAGAAAATAACAACCAAAATTAAAACCAAATCTAAATTAACTAATAACTAAAAAAATGAGTGAAACATCAGTAAATTCAGGACATCCAAAGGGACTTTATTTTTTATTTTTTACAGAAATGTGGGAAAGATTCAGTTATTATGGAATGAGAGCAATCTTTATTCTATTTATGACAAAGATATTATTGATTAAGGATGCTGATGCGTCACAAATTTATGGAAGTTATACAGGATTAGTTTATTTAACGCCGCTTTTAGGGGGATATTTATGTGATAAATTTCTTGGAAATAGAAGAAGTATAATAATTGGTGGAATTTTAATGGCTATAGGGCAATTTTTTATGTTTTTGAGTGCTTCTGCAGGGGCAGATGGCATATCATTAATGTGGATGGGTTTAACAGCAATTATTATTGGAAATGGCTTCTTCAAGCCAAATATTTCAACTATGGTTGGCCAATTATACCCTGCAAATGATAGAAGAATTGATAGCGCATTTACCATTTTCTATATGGGAATTAACCTTGGGGCTTTCTTTTCTCCTTTAGTTTGTGGCTCTATGGATTTCAAATGGGGATTTTTGGCGGCTTGTATTGGTATGTTACTTGGTTTAGTGGCTTTTGTATTAGGTCAAAAAAAATATCTTATTTCCGAAGAAGGAAAGCAAATAGGGTTGCCTGTAAAAAAATTAGATGCTAAGAATATTGGAATGATTATAGGGTCAATTGCTATTATCTTTTTTATGTTGAACTTTAAACAAATGTTCCAAAGTGATGTTGATGTTATAAGTTATTTTATTTACGGCGCAATGGTAATTATGCCGATTGTAATATTAACGGATAAAAGTTTGACTAAAATTGAAACACAACGTATCACTGTAATTTTTATACTTGCTTTTTTTGTCATTTTCTTTTGGGGTGCGTTTGAGCAAGCAGGGGCTTCATTGACTTTGTTTGCCGACAGACAAGTGGATAGAGCGGTACAAATAAATATTCCAGGATGGATAATATTAGCATCTGGTTTGATTTCAACTTATTTTTTATCTAAAGGATTGGCTTGGTTTTTTGATTGGAAAAAGAAAACAATTTTGTGGGTTACAGGAATCGTTAGCCTAATTTTAATTTCATTATTCGTTTTTGATTATATTACTGACTTTATGAAAAGCGAGTTTCCTGCAAGCTGGTTTCAATCTGTAAATCCATTGGCAGTTATTATTTTAGCACCAATTTTTTCAATACTTTGGGGATTTTTATATTCAAAAAAACTAGAACCGTCTTCTCCTAAAAAAATGGCTATAGGACTGGCTTTAGTTGCATTAGGATATGTAGTAATAGCTATTGCAGTAAAAGGATTAGGTGTTGGAGATAAAGTTTCAATGGGATGGTTATTAGCTTTATACATTATTCATACTATGGGCGAACTTTGTTTATCTCCAATTGGCTTGTCAATGGTTTCAAAATTAGCACCTCTTCGTTTATCTTCATTAATGATGGGAACTTGGTTCCTAGCAAATGCTGCTGCAAATAAATTTGCAGGAACATTAAGCGCCTTAATTCCTGGTGGAGAATTCGGAACAGGAGGAGCAACTTCATTTTTAGGATTTCAAATCACAAATTTATATGAGTTTTTTGTATTATTTATAATAATGTCAGGAACTGCAGCTGCAATTCTGTTTGTATTGAGTTCTTGGCTTCAAAAAATGCAACACAATGACCATTTAGAAGCGTAAAGAGTACTTTTAAAAAATATTTTTATATCTTTCAAACCTACAAGGAATTCTTGTAGGTTTTTTTAATAGAATCAATATGTGGAAAAATCACCCTAAAGCGCTACCTTATTTATTTTTGTCTGAAATGTGGGAACGTTTCGGTTATTATTTAATGATTGGAATTTTCACGCTTTATCTAAAAGACGTTGAAACGGGTTTTGCTATGACAGAAAAAGAATCCGCCGATTTATATGGAACTTTCATCGCTTTAGTTTTTTTGACCCCTTTTATAGGAGGTTTAGTTGCCGATAGATATTTAGGTTATCGTAATTCGATTGTCATTGGCGGAATTATGATGGGAGCTGGTTATTTTATGATGGGAATTCATAGTTTGCCGATGCTTTATTTTGCGATGACATTAGTTATTCTTGGGAATGGTTTTTTTAAACCAAACATTTCTACCTTATTAGGAAATTTTTATAACGAAGATAAATATATAGATAAAAAAGATGAAGGCTATAATATTTTCTATATGGGAATTAATGTAGGTGCTTTTATCTGTAATTTTTTTGGTGCTGCTTTGCAAATTCTATTAGGTTGGCAATATGCATTTATGGCTGCTGGTTTAGGAATGTTCGTGGGTGTGATTGTTTTTCTTTTAGGAACTAAACATTATGGGAATAAAACTGAAAAAAAAGGAATTCAACCAGGCGATATGCCTTTTTCTAAAATTGTGTTATTCATTCTTTTCCCATCAGTCATTTTTGGGGTTATTGGTTGGTTTCTAAAAGGGGTAACTTCTGAATTCAATTCTAACAGTGCTGTTTTTGGTTCGGACAGTACCGACGCTTTCGTTTTCGCGTGTATTCCAATAGTTTTCTTTTATGGAAGTTTATATTTTAAAGCTAAAAAAGAAGAAAAAAGACCAATTGGGGCTTTATTATCTATTTTTGCTGTTGTTATTTTATTTTGGGCAGTATTCAAATTAAATGGGTCAGCACTAACCACTTGGGCAGATCGATATACCGACCGAGAAGTTACAGGTACAACTAAAAAAGTGTTTTCAACATTAGTGCAATCAAAAGAAATCGCCTACGAAAGAGCTTCTACAGAACTTTATGACGATAAGTTTAGACTTCAAAAAGAAAATGGGGAAGTAGTAAAAGCTGAAGATTATCCAATCTATTTTAGAAATGTAGCTAAGGAAAAATTACCCGAAGAAGGTAGTAAAGTAAGTGTTTGGGCAACCAATTTAAGCCAGTCGATTAATCCTGGCTGGGTAATCATTTTAACTCCTTTGGTGGTTGCCTTTTTTACATTTTTACGAAGCAGAAAAAAAGAACCGTCAACTCCAACAAAAATTGCCTTTGGATTATTAATTTCTGCCTTATCCGTTTTAATTATGGTGGCAGCAGTTCATATCGGAAATAATGGTATAGAAAAAGTTTCTGTATGGTGGTTGGTAGCAAATTACGGTGTTATAACCATTGGAGAATTATTTCTAAGTCCAATGGGATTGTCAATCGTATCCAAATTATCCCCAAAAAACATAACTGCTTTAATGATGGGTGGATGGTTTTTATCAACTTCAATTGGAAATAAATTAAGTGGTGTTTTAGCAAGTATGTGGGACAATTATGACGATAAAGCCAACTTTTTTTGGGTAAATTTTGTATTATTAATGTTTGCCACTTTATTGATGTTTGCCTTAGTGAAAAATTTAAATAAAGTAATGAAAGAGAATGGAATCAATTAATAATATGGAACAGAATCTTACAATAGAACAAATTCAAAACTTTAAAGGTAAATATCCAAAGCAAATTTGGAGTTTGTTTTTCTCTGAAATGTGGGAACGTTTCAGTTTTTATGGAATGAGAGGCATGCTGGTATTTTTTATGATTTCTCAATTGAATTTTGATAAGACAGAAGCCAACTTACAATATGGCGCTACCCAAGCTTTTGTATATGCATTTACGTTTATTGGAGGTTTGTTTGCGGATAAAATTTTAGGATTTCGAAAGTCACTTTTGTGGGGTGGCTTGTTGATGATTGTCGGAAGCGCAATTTTAGCTATTGACCCTCATCAATTTTTCTTCTTGGGGATTTCATTTACCATTATTGGAACAGGATTTTTCAAACCAAACATTTCAACGATGGTTGGTAATTTGTATAAAAAAGGGGACGCTAGAACAGACGCTGGATTTTCTTTGTTTTATGCAGGAATCAATTTAGGAGCGCTATTGGGGGGTTATATTTGTATCGCTATTGGAAAAGGGGAACTTTATTCTGATTCTATACCTGCAGAAAAAAGATGGAATGTTGCCTTTGGATTAGCTGCCATTGTAATGGTTATTAGTTTGATTAACTTTATTTTTACTCAAAAATCTTTAGGCACAATTGGTTTACAGCCAGGCCACCCATTGTCCGAAATAAAGGCCAAGCCAATAGCCAAATGGTTAGAATATTCAGTTTACGGTTTGACAATATTATTAGTTCCTATTATTCAAATCATGGTTTCTAAAACAGAATATACCGACTATTTTATGGTTATAATAGGTCCTTTAACATTAATCTATCTTTTCTATGAAATGTCAAAAGTAACTATTCAAGAAAGAAAAAAACTATGGGCAGCATTAGTTTTTATACTTTTTTCAATTATTTTTTGGGGAATCTATGAACAAAGCGGAGGTTCGTTAAGTATTTTTGCTGCTGAAAATTTGAACAATAACCTAATCGGAATGCATCTTGACCCAAATGGTGTCAACAATTCTGGTGGCGCTTTCTTTGTTATTATTTTAGCCCCTTTATTAGGGCTTCTATGGATTTGGATGAACAAAAGAAAGATTGAACCCAATACAATTGTTAAATTTGGATTAGGATTTATTTTACTAGGTTTAGGGTATTATGTATTGTTTGCCACTCGTTTTTTTGCGGTTATTTCTGGAATTACTTCATTAAATGTATTTACTTTAGCACTTTTAGTAATTACTTTTGGAGAACTTTGCCTCTCTCCAATAGGATTGTCAATTATGACCAAACTCTCTACCAAAAACCTACAAGGAATGATGATGGGAATGTGGTTTTTAGCAAGTGCTTATGGACAGTATGTTGCTGGAATAATTGGGGCAGGATTATCAACGGCTAAAGAAGGGGCTACAAAACTTGAAATACTAATTGCCTATACTGAGGGCTATAAACAACTCGGACTATATGCACTGATTGCAGGAATTATTTTAATATTAATTTCACCTTTTGTGAAAAAATTAATGCAAGAAGTCAAATAAATTTCCGATATTTCAGCATTATTTTTGACAATCAAATTAGAAAAAAAAATTATGAAAAAGATACTTATCACTTTATTGCTATTTATTGGTTCTTATGCTGTTGAAGCGCAAGAATTAGTTTGGAACAACAACCTTAACAAAGCAATGGAAATTTCAAAGAAAACTAAAAAACCATTGCTGCTTTTTTTTACAGGAAGTGATTGGTGCGGATGGTGTATTCGTTTGCAAACGGAAGTTTTCAAAAAACCAGAATTTGCTACTTGGGCAAAAGATAATGTAGTTCTTTTAGAACTAGATTTCCCAAGAAGAACCGCTTTGTCTGCTGAATTAACTGCGCAAAATAATGAATTGCAACAGTTTTTTGCTGTTCAGGGATATCCTACCGTTTGGTTTGTAAACGCATCTAAAGTTGATGGAAAAACCAATTTCGATAAATTAGGAAGTACAGGCTATTTGGCTGGAGGACCAAAAGTTTGGGTAGATTCTGCCAATGGTATTTTGAAAAAGAAATAACATTATTTTACTCTATAAAATCCCTTTTCTCCAGTTGCGTGAAAAGGGATTTTTTCTTTAGTACAAGTTGCTTCCCAAACTTTTATATAGGTTTTAAAATTGGATGCATCGGCAACAATCATTTCAGGTTTATATGTTTGTAATAAACGGGCCAAATTCAATTTAGGTGATTGCGTAATTACAATAATATCAGGATTTATTTTTTTCGCATAAATACCCAAACTATCCAAAATTAGAATTTTTTTATCCTTGAAATAAAATACATTTTGAATTTTTTTTTGACTTGAAATAGAACTGAAATTGGCAATCAAATAGGATTTCAATGTCGGATTAGTAGCAATTTCTTTTCGGATACTGTCATTGCAAAAGGCAACCACTTTTTCGCCTGTTCTTTCAGTGATTAAGGTGTTATTCTTCAAATTAAATACAATCCATTCCGCTTGATTTTTATTGTCCCATCGAGTAACAATAAAAGTAGTTTGAAATAGAAGTAGTGCAATTAATGCAAATACTAATTTGTGGAATGTTGGGTTTTTAAACCAAATAATAACGGCTACAATTAGAAGGTACAAACTCAATAAAATTTGCCAATTAAAAGGAATATCCTTAATGATAAACTGCTCGAACGTAGCTACCCAATTGATGATTTTATTTAAAAAGTAGATGCTGTATTCTAATATTTTTGCTGAAATTTCAGGAACATAATCAAAAGCTGCTAATACCATTACGAAGACCCCCAACGCCATAATGACACTCAAAAAAGGAATAATTATCAAGTTGGTTAAAAAAAACAACCCAGGAAATTGATGAAAATAATAGATGCTTAATGGGAAAGCACCAATTTGCGCTGCGAATGACACGGTTAAAATCTTCCAAAAGTAATTTAGTATTTTGTTATTTGGAGTCCATAAATTTTCTAATAATGGTTGCAACCAAAAAATAAAAAATAGCGCAATATAGCTCAATTGAAACCCTACGTCAAATAAAAAGGAAGGTTTGAAAAGCAATATCAGTAAAATAGAAACCAATAAAGTGTGAAAAATATTAGTATTTCTTTTTATATGCATTCCAAAAGCAACAAATGAAAACATAGTTACAGAGCGAACTACCGATGGCGAAAGTCCTGCTAATATTGCAAACCCCCAAAGCGATACAATTATTGTAACTAATCGAATGGTATTTCCAACTTTATTTTTACGCAAGGGCTTTAATAAAAAGGTAATAAATAAAAGAATAAAACCAACGTGTAATCCTGAAACAGAGAGAATATGAATTGCTCCTGCAAATTGATAATCGTTTAATATTTCGGGTGAAACATCTTGTTGCTGCCCTAATATTAATGCCGCTACAACGTGTAATTCATCCTTTGAAAAATTACTTTTCTCAAGATTGCTTAGAATTTTAGTTCTAAGGAAATCGGAATAATACCAAATGTCTTTATCTGTTGTTTTGCTGATTTTTATTACATAAGAATCGGCATACATTTGAGCCAAAACGGATTTGTTTGTCAAATATTTTCCATAGTCGAATTGGTCAGGATTTATTGGTTTTTTATGTTTGAAAACTTTCCCTTTTATTAGAAAATTAGAACCAATATGAAGTTTTGAATTTCCTTTTATTTTATGAAAATTAACTAATATTTTCCCATAACTTTTTTGATTGTTAATTCGTTTTACAACTCCAATATATCTGTCGTTTAAAAGAGAACTCTTTAATTTTTCTCTTATAACGAGTTGAACGAAATGTTCGTCGGTTTCATTTTTAATTTGATGAACGTAATTGTCAGCCTGATTCGAATCGGTATTAATAATTTGTGTGAAAATGCCTATGTTAAAAAACATTAAATAAGTAAAAATCCCGAAATATATTTTTTGAATAAAATCATTTTTAGATAAAAAATAATTTAAAACAAGAAGTAAAAAAGAAATTCCAATTGAAATAAAAATGAAATTTGGATTTGGAAAAGTATAAAAGGAAAACAAAATTCCAAAAACAAACCAAATGGTGATTCTCGTTAAAGGAAATTGAAGTACTTTCATTCTCCTAATGTAGTCAATTTATCTAATATTACAAAGTAGAATAAATGCGATTCGCTTGAGCAAAAGTCCTGCTATAATAAGGTTCTTTTGTGGAAGAAATAATTACTCCTTTTGAAGTAGCAGAATGAATAAACTTTATCTCGTTTGGTAAAATTTCGGTGACCATTCCAACATGATTAATTATTTTTCTTCCATTTGTTTTAAAGAAAATTAAATCACCTTTTTTGATTTCATCAGCATTTAAAACGGTTCCTAATCGTGACATTTCATTCGATGATCTGGGTAAAATAATATCAAATTTGCTGAATGTTGCAAACATCAAACCCGAGCAATCATAACCTTCTGGAGTTGTACCGCCGCTTTTATAATTAGCTCCCAAATTCTCAGATGCCGAATTAATCAATTGTTGTACTAAATATGTCGTGTCGCTATTGGTAATATCAAAATCATCTGATTTTTCATCAGTGCTTAACCTGCTTTTTATCTCTTTTTTAGGTTCTTTTTTGGGTGCTTTTATAGAAGCTACAGCCTTCTTTTGTTTTTCGGTTTTAATAATAATTGTTCCTTCTGGAGTTTGATAAATGCCTTTTTTCTTAGCTTCTGATTTTGAAGTAATTATCATTGATGTTGGTTTGCAACCAGCGAAGAATGTTAAAATTACGAGAAAGAAAAGTAGCTTTTTCAAAAGAGTTATTTTTACGAATTTATGCATTTAATATTAAAAAGAATTTAACGGATGTTCCGTACAATCAATTTTGCAGTTTTTTCACTTGCACCGATTCCGCCCAATTGTTTTTCTAATTCATTGTAATTTTCTATAACTTGCTTTCTGTAATTGGGGTCAAATAGTTTTTGAAGTTCTATTTTGATGTTTTTTGAAGTGCAATTGTCTTGAATTAATTCGGTTACGACTTCCTTATCCATAATTAAATTGACCAAGGAAATGTATTTTAAAGTCACAATCCTTTTCGCAATTTGGTAGGATGCCCAACTTCCTTTATAGCAAACTACTTCGGGAACTTTAAACAATGCCGTTTCCAATGTTGCCGTACCAGAAGTAACCAAAGCAGCAGAAGAAACACTCAATAAATCATATGTTTTATTAGAAATAAAATGACTGTTTTTGGCTTTTAAAAAAGGAGCATAAAAGGAATATTCCTGACTTGGTGCGCCAGCAATTATAAACTGATAGTCTGGAAAATCATTCACCACGCTTAACATCATGCTCAACATTTTTGTAATTTCCTGTTTGCGACTTCCTGGCAATAGCGCTATTATTGGTTTTTTGTCTAAATTGTGTTCTTTTCTAAAAGTAACATCATCAACAATTGTTCTATTTTTAATAGCATCTATTAAAGGGTGCCCAACAAATTCAACTGGATATAGATGCTTCGTTTCGTAGAAATCTTTTTCGAAAGGCAAAATAACATACATTTTGTCAACATCTCGCTTAATATTTGTAATTCGATTTTCTTTCCAAGCCCAAATTTGAGGTGAAATATAATAGTGTGTTTTCATTTCTAATTCCTTCGCCCATTTTGCAATTCGCATATTAAAGCCAGGATAATCAATGAAAATAAGGGCGTCAGGTTGAAATTCTTGAATGTTTTTTTTGCAGATTTTGATATTATTTAGAATAGTTTTTAAATTGAAAACTACTTCAATGAATCCCATAAATGACAATTCTCGATAATGTTTCACCAATTTTCCTCCCACATTTTGCATTAAATCACCGCCCCAAAAACGAATTTCAGCACTTGGGTCTTCTTTATACAAAGCCTTCATCAGATTGGAACCGTGCAAATCTCCTGAAGCTTCTCCCGCAATAATGTAGTATTTCATAGAATATTGATTTAATACTTCTGAATTTTTATACAAATAAAGTAATAATTGTTAATATAATCATTGCCAATATCACTCCACGAGCCATTAATTCTTTATCGTATTTTAATAAGCCAAAGAAAATTATTAGATTTAATATTGCCCCAAGCGTAATGATTTTCCCTAATTTTCCCTCGAATTTTAAGATTTGAAGTCCTCCCCAAAAAGAATAGGGAGTTAGGGCTAAAATGAAAAGATAACTGCCAAACATCGTGGTAATTATTCCGATAATAACGCCGTAAAATAAATCTATTTTTTTCATATTATTTTAAATTCCAAGTATTTAATTGTTGAATTGTATGGTGCGCAGTTAAATCAAATTGAACAGGAACTACAGAAATATAGCCGTTTTCTAAAGCCCATTCGTCTGTATCTTCGCCTTTATCTTGGTTTACAAATTCGCCTGTTAGCCAATAATAATCCTTTCCCTGAGGTGTAATTCTCTTGTCAAATTTTTCCATCCAAATTGCTTTCGCCTGCCGGCAAATTTTTATTCCTTTGATTTCATTTTCTTTTAATTTAGGAAAATTGACATTTAGAACTATATTTTTGGGCATTCCTTTTTCTAAAACTTCTAATGTTATTTTTCTAATAGATGATTTTATAGCTTCGAAATCAGCATTCCAATCGTAATCTAATAATGAAAAACCAATGGCAGGAATCCCTTCAATTCCAGCTTCAACTGCTGCACTCATGGTTCCTGAATAAATTACATTTATAGAAGAATTAGACCCGTGATTTATACCTGAAACACATAAATCTGGTTTTCTGGGAAGAATTTCATTAACTGCTAATTTCACACAATCTACAGGTGTTCCCGAACAACTATATTCTGTTATTAAAGAATCTTCTTCAGAAATCTTATTGATAAATAATGTGCTATTTATTGTAATAGCGTGACCCATTGCGCTTTGTGGCTTGTCGGGAGCCACTACAACAACAGTTCCAATGTCTGACATTACTGAAATTAATGCTCGGATTCCAGGAGCCTTAATTCCATCATCATTTGTAACTAGTATTAAAGGGTTGCTCATTTTTTATCTAAATTTTCAGTATGTAAAAATAATCAATTTTGTTGTAAGATGCTATATTTGTATCTTTAACAAAAAATTAGCCAAATCAATATTTCTTGGCACAGTTTTTTATGTACTTTAGATAAAAAATTAATGAATACATTTTTGAATTTTATGAAAAGGAATTATAAGATTATACTAGCTGTGCTTGCCCTATCTTTAGCCCTTTGGAGTTTTATGCCAAAGCAAAAAGGTGATCCTGAAAAAGACAAATTATTATTAGAATTATTAACTTTTGTAATTGAAAAAGGTCATTACAGCCCTTCAGCAATTGACGATACTTTCTCAAGAGGAGTTTATAAAGAATTTTTGAAAGCATTAGATCCAACCAAAAGATTTTTTTTACAGTCAGATATTGATGAATTTTCTAAATATGAAACTGATTTAGATGACGAAATTAAAAATAAAGATTTGACTTTTTTTGATTTGGCTTACACACGTTTAATGAAACGAATCGAAGAAAGTAAAAGCTATTATAAAATTATTTTAGATAAGCCAATTGATTTTAAAATTGACGAAGAATTTAATGCGGATTATGAAAAATTACCCTTTGCTAATTCAGTAGCAGAACTAAAAGAAAAATGGAGAAAACAAATTAAGTTGACTGCATTGGCCTCTCTTACTGATCGATTAAAATTAGAAGAAGACAAAAAAAATGGAATTGTAAAAGACAATAAAGATTCTATTGGGTCAAAAAAAATTGAGGAAATTGTTGACAAAATCCCAAAAACATTTGAGCAAATCGAAAAAGAAACTCGCGAGAGTTCATTAAAATCAATGAATGAGTATTTTGGTTTTATTAATGATTTGAAAAGAGATGATTGGTTTGCTGTATACATAAATACAATTGCAGAGCGATTTGACCCTCATACATCTTATTTTGCTCCTGAAGAAAAAGAACGTTTTGATGTGAGTATGTCGGGTACATTTTTTGGAATTGGAGCAAGACTTCAGAAAAAAAATGATTTTACCGAAATCACAGAATTAATTTCTGGAGGACCGGCTTGGAGAGGTAAAGAATTAGAAGTAGGTGATATTTTTCTGAAAGTGGCCCAAGGAGATGCAGATCCTGTTGATGTAGTTGGTATGAAAATTGACGATGTTGTAAAGAAAATTAAAGGTCCAAAAGGCACGGAAGTTCGTCTTACGATTAAAAAAACTGATGGATCTATAAAAGTAATTACTTTAATCCGTGATGAAATTGAAATCGAAGAAACCTACCTAAAATCTAGTATTGTTGAGAAAAATGGGTTGAAATATGGAGTAATTTATTTACCTAAATTCTATATCAATTTTGGAAATTCTGACGGTAGAGATGCAGGAAAAGACATGGCAATTGAAGTAGAGCGATTAAAAAAAGAAGGTGTAAACGGAATTGTTTTGGATGTTCGTGATGATGGAGGTGGATCGTTAAAAACAGTTGTAGATATTGCTGGCTTATTCATTGAGCAAGGTCCAATTGTTCAAATAAAATCAGCTGCTGGTAGAAAAGAAGTGCTTTCGGACAAAGATAAAAAAGTACAATGGGATGGCCCTTTAGTCGTAATGATTAACTGTTTTTCAGCCTCGGCATCTGAAATATTAGCTGCTGCAATGCAAGATTATAAACGTGGAGTTATCATTGGAAGCAAACAATCTTTCGGAAAAGGAACAGTTCAAAATATAATTGATTTGAATCAGTTTGTTAGAAATTCAAGTATTGGTGATTTAGGCGCATTAAAGACAACAATTCAAAAATTCTATAGAATCAATGGAGGCTCAACTCAACTTGATGGCGTGAACAGCGATGTGGTTATGGCCGATAAATATTCCTATTTGAAAATGGGTGAGCGCGACTTAGATAATGCTATGCCTTGGGATAAAATTGATGCAGCAGAATATACCGTTTGGAATAAACAAAGTAATTTTAATGCAGCGATTGCAAATAGTAAAAAGAGATTGGCGGATAATAACCAGTTCAAATTAATTGAAGAAAATGCTAAATGGTTAAATGAACGAAGTGAAGACAACCTTTATAGTTTAGAAATCGACAAATTTCAAGCTGAGCAAAAAATAATAGATGTAACAACCAAAAAATACAAGTCGGTTTTAGAATATAAAAATCAATTGAAATTTAATTCTTTACCTTATGAAATAGAAGCTATGAAAAAAGATTTAGCTTTGAAAGAAAAAAGAGTTAGATGGCACGAAAGTTTATCAAAAGACATTTATGTTGATGAAGCTTTAAATGTTTTAGGAGACTTACAATCGAAAGTTATGCCTTTAAGAAATGCTATTGTTATTAAGAAAAAAGAAAAATTAGTAAAATATTAGTTATAAAAAAATTTTTGAGTTTTACCTGATAATTTTTCGTTATTGATGATTTAGAACAAAAATCTAATTTCTTATACGTTAGCGGTATCCGCATCTCTGTCTATTTTTACAACCAAGCCGGTCAATACTTTCCCAGGACCAACTTCTGTAAATAATGTTGCACCGTCTGTTATCATTTGTTGTACCGATTGCGTCCATTTTACAGGTGCTGTCAACTGAATAATTAAGTTTTTCTTAATTTCTGATGGGTCAGAAACTGCGCTTGCTGTTACATTTTGATATACTGGACAAATTGGATTTAAAAAAGCAGTAGCCTCAATAGCTGCTGCCAATTCCTCTCTGGCTGGTTCCATCATTGGCGAGTGAAATCCTCCGCCAACGGGTAATAATAAGGCTCTTTTTGCTCCAGCAACTTTCATTGCCTCACACGCTTTTCCAACTGCCGAAAATTCTCCCGAAATCACCAATTGTCCAGGGCAATTATAGTTTGCAGCAACAACAATTCCGTCTATCGATGCGCAAACTTCTTCAACTATTTTGTCTTCTAATCCTAAAACTGCTGCCATTGTTGAAGGTTTAATTTCACAAGCTTTTTGCATTGCCAAAGCTCTTTTTGAAACCAATCGTAATCCGTCTTCAAACGATAAAGTTCCATTGGCAACCAATGCCGAAAATTCCCCTAATGAATGTCCCGCCACCATTTCTGGCTTGAAATCTTCCAATGTTTTTGCCAAAATTACCGAATGCAAAAACACCGCTGGTTGGGTTACTTTAGTTTCTTTTAATTCTTCTGCCGTTCCTTCAAACATAATATTGGTGATTCGAAAACCCAAAATTTTGTTCGCTTTTTCAAATAATTCTTTGGCTAATTCGGAATTTTTGTATAATTCTTTACCCATACCCGTGAATTGTGCGCCTTGTCCTGGGAATATATATGCTTTCATATTTTAATGTTTAATTAACTTAAATTTGAATGCAAAAATAGTATTTTTTGTGTCAAATCAATCCCTTTTCATAATAACAATTTGTTCCGCCGTCAGTTATATTCTTGCTAAGTCTTTCCAAAAGAGCATCTACTTCTATAAGGGCTACCAAGTACGTTTAGATCTTTTAAATGTCTTTTTCTAATTATTTTAATAATGAATTTTTACTAGATTTGCCGCAGCAATTGTACGTTTAACAATATCTTCAATTGGAGTTTCCAAACTATCATAACCCAATGAAACACCCATTCTTCTATAAGGTCGTGAAGTTGGTTTTCCAAAAATTCTAAAATCCGTTTTAGGGAAAGCGGCAATTTTTTCTATACCTGAAAACGTTGGGTTATTTGAATT
Source organism: Flavobacteriaceae bacterium (assembly GCA_009693635.1). GTDB lineage: Bacteria > Bacteroidota > Bacteroidia > Flavobacteriales > Flavobacteriaceae > Flavobacterium. Next base: position 8,870 of record SHWW01000029.1, on the reverse strand, counting down.
TTCATAGGCTAAAATCACGGCGCTTGCTCCTGCTTTTTCTAATTTTATTTCAAAAATTGGCAGACTCAAAATAGCACGTAAATGCAGTTCAAATTCATTAAAATTTTGTGTTCCAGCTAATGTAACCATTCCAGTATCGTGAGGCCTTGGTGATAATTCAGAAAAATAAACGCCATCGTCAGCAAGGAAAAATTCAACGCCAAAAAGACCAGCACCACCTAGAGCCTCGGTTACTTTTTCTGCCATATCTTGAGCTTCAAATAAAGCTGCATCTGTAATTCGAGCAGGTTGCCAACTTTCCTGATAATCACCGCGTTCTTGTCTATGACCAATTGGAGCACAAAAAAGTGTAGGATTATTATTCTGAACCACCGTTAATAATGTGATTTCTGAATTGAATTTCACAAAGGCTTCCACGATTACTTCTACCATATCTCCTCGGGAACCTTCAACGGCATAATTCCAAGCTTTTTCAATATTAGAAGCTGTTTTTATTGTTGATTGCCCTTTTCCAGAAGAAGACATTAATGGTTTTATAACGCAAGGCATACCAACTTCTTGAACAGCTTTTTTCAATTCATCAACTGAAGTTGCATAACGATAATTCGCCGTTTTCAGTCCCAATTCTCTGGCAGCCAAATCACGAATTGCTTTTCTATTCATAGTGAAATTTGCCGCTTTTGCAGAGGGAACAACAATAATCCCTTTTTTTTCGTAGTCATAAAAACGTTCAGTTCTTATGGCTTCAATTTCAGGAACTATAAAATCGGGGTTGTGTTTTGCGACTATTCTGTCTAATTCTGCTCCATCAAGCATATTGATGACTTCAAAACTATTAGCGACTTGCATTGCGGGAGCATTTTGATAATTATCAACAGCAATTACGATTTGCCCAACGCGTTGAGCAGCAATTGCAAATTCTTTTCCTAACTCACCTGAACCTAAAAGTAGAATTTTCATAAATAAAAAAAGTTTAAAGTTTAAGAATTAAAGTTTAAGGTTGTGAAACTTTAATTCTTAAACTTTAAACTAATTTAATTTGAAGTAAAGTTATGCTACTGCTTCTTTTATTCTTCGAAGCGCTTCTGTCAATAAATCTTCGCTTGTAGCATAAGAAAAACGGATACAATCTGGATTTCCAAATGCATCACCAGTAACCGTTGCTACATTTGCATGCGATAAAAGATACATTGAAAAGTCATTGGCATCTTTAATAAAAGTTCCATTTAGTGTTTTTCCGAAGAAGGAAGAAACATCTGGAAACACATAAAAAGCGCCTTCAGGAACATTTATTTTTATCCCTGGAATTCCTCTTAAGAGTCCAACAACCAAATCTCTTCGGCTATGAAAAGCATCAACCATGTGTTTTAAAACAGACGGATCGGCATCTACGGCTGTAATTGTAGCACGTTGTGCAATACTATTGGCACCACTTGTAACTTGGCCTTGAATTTTTGTACATGCTTTTGCAATAAATTCAGGAGCACCAATATAACCAATTCTCCATCCTGTCATTGCAAATGCTTTAGCAACACCATTTACAGTTATGGTTTTATCGAACATCCCTCGAATAGATCCAATACTGCAAAAAGTTCCTGAGAAATTAATATGCTCGTATATTTCATCAGCAACTACATAAACGTTTGGATATTTTTCCAACACTTTAGCCAAAGCTGTTAATTCTTCTCTATTATATACAGAACCACTTGGATTACAAGGAGAACTGAACCACATCATTTTTGTTTTTGGCGTTAAAGCCGCTTCCAATTGTGCTGGTGTGATTTTGAAATCGCTATCTATAGAAGTTGGTACTTCAATAGGAGCGCCACCTGATAATTTGATTATTTCAAAGTAACTAACCCAATATGGCGCTGGTAGAATTACCTCGTCACCATCATTTAGCATTACTTGCGCAATGTTATATAACGATTGTTTTGCACCTGTGGAAACTACAATTTGAGAAGGGTTATAGTCTAAATCGTTATCTCTTTTGAATTTTCTGCAAATAGCTTCTTTTAATTCTTGGTATCCTTCAACTGGAGAATAGGTACTGAAATTTTCGTTGATGCCTCTTTTTGCAGCTTCTTTAATAAAATCAGGGGTGTTAAAGTCGGGTTCTCCCAAACTTAAACTGATAATATCTTTTCCTTGCGCTTTTAATTCTCTTGCCAATGCTGCCATAGCCAATGTTTGAGATGTCGACAAATTATTAATCCTATCCGAGAGTGGGTTCATTATGTATGTGTTGTAATTAAATGTTTGTAGAAAATATCTAAAGATGAGTTCTGTTATGCCGAAAGTTCAGGTTTCATTCCCAATACTTTCAAATGTTTGAAATGTGCAATTACCGCAGTTTTCATAGATTTATATTCATAATAGGGAAGATTTGCTTCTTGCGCTGCCTCTTTTACAAATTTTGCTATCTTTCCGTAGTGAACGTGGCTGATGTGTGGAAATAAATGGTGCTCAATTTGGTGATTTAATCCACCTGTATACCAATTTACGATGAAGCTTTTTGGTGCAAAATTTACTGTTGTAAATAATTGGTGAATTGCCCATGTGTGTTCCATTTCTCCTTCATGATTGGGATGAGGGTTGGTTGTATCCTCTGTAATGTGAGCCAATTGAAATACTATACTCAATATTAAACCTGCAGTATAGTGCATTATGAAAAATCCGAACAATACTTTCCACCAAGAAATACCCAATACCATTGGAATTACAATCCAAACTGCGAAATAAATTATTTTAGTAATTACTAAAGTTGTCCAAAGAAACTTTGTGCTTTTTGGTTCACCATAAGACAATTTTCTTTTTAAGTAGAGGCTCATTTGTTTGAAATCGGTAGTTAAAGACCAATTGAAAGTTAATAAACCATATAAGAAAATAGAATAGTAATGTTGAAATTTGTGAAAACTCAACCATTTTGCTTCTTTGGTAAAACGGATTACACGACCTGCATCTAAATCTTCGTCGTGTCCTGGAATATTAGTATAGGTGTGGTGCAAAACATTGTGTTGTACTTGCCAGTTGTATACGTTTCCAGCCAAAATGTAGATGGTTCCCCCCATGAATTTATTGACCCAGTTTTTGTTGGAGTACGAACCATGATTTCCATCATGCATTACGTTCATTCCTATTCCAGCCATTCCAATTCCGATTACTATTGACAACAATGAAAACAGCCAAAAAGGCATTGTTGTTAAAGTAATGATAAGAAAATAAGGAGCTAAAAAGAGGACAAAAAGGATGGCTGTTTTTAGATACAACTTCCAATTTCCTGTTTTCTGTATGTTATTTTCTTTGAAGTAATTGTTAACTGTAGAGTTCAAGGACCTGAAAAATTTCAAATCATCTTGTTTTGCAAAAGTAGGGCCATTGTTATTCATAAATATATATATAAGCTACAAATGTAATTATTATTAAATTTAATATACAAAATTCAACCTAAAATTTTAGTTTCAAAGTATTACTTTTGTTAAAAATTATACAATGGAATTTATCTTAAAATATTTCCCTGATTTGACTGAGGTTCAGATAAATCAATTTCAACAATTGGAAGCGTTGTACCAAGATTGGAATTCAAAAATTAATCTAATTTCTCGCAAAGATATTGATGAATTGTATATAAAACACGTTTTGCACTCCTTGGCTATTGGCAAAATTCAAAAATTCGAACCGGGAACTTATGTTTTGGATGTTGGAACCGGTGGAGGTTTTCCTGGGATTCCATTGGCAATTCTATTTCCAGAAACACGATTTTATTTGATAGATGTCATTCTGAAAAAGATAAACGTGGTAAAAGCCGTTGTCGAAGTATTAGGTCTAAAAAATGTAAAAGCCGAGCAAATGCTAGCTAAAAATGTAAAAGGGGATTTTGATTTCATTGTGAGTCGCGCAGTTACAAATATGCCAGATTTTGTTTCTTGGATAAAAGACAAAATTAAGAAACAGCAAAAACACGAACTTAAAAACGGTGTTTTATACCTTAAAGGAGGAGATTTAACCGAAGAATTGGTAGCTTTTCCAATTGCAAGAGAATTCAATATTGCCGACTTTTTTGAAGGAGAGTTTTTTACAACTAAAAAGGTTGTACATTTGCCGCTTAAGTATAAAATCTAGTGTATTTTCAAAATAAGAAAGTCTTTCAAGCATTTTATAAATCATAAATAAGGACAAATCCATATTAGAATCGGCCTTATTTTATAATTTGAGCGCTATTACTTTTTATTTTCCCAAAAATGGATATCTGTAATCTTCTGGAGAAATAAACGTTTCCTTAACGGTTCTTGGGGAAGCCCAACGTAATAAATTCAAAGCCGAACCTGCTTTATCATTGGTACCAGAAGCTCTTGCGCCACCAAAAGGCTGCATTCCTACTACTGCTCCTGTTGGTTTGTCATTTACATAAAAATTCCCAGCAGAATTTTGCAAAGCGATTGTTGCTTGCTCAATAGCGTAACGGTCTTGACTAAATATAGCTCCTGTTAATGCATATTCTGAAGTTTGGTCGACCAATTGTAATGTAGTTTCCCAAGACGCGTCTTCATATACATAAATCGTCATTACAGGTCCGAATAATTCAGTTTCCATTGTAGAATATTTTGGATTTGTAGTAACAATTATAGTTGGCTCAATAAAATAACCCACCGATTTATCATAATTTCCACCAACGATAATTTCTGCGTCAGTATCTTTTTTTGCTTGCTCGATAAATCCTACTAATTTATCAAAAGACCCTTCGTGAATAACTGCTGTAATGAAATTTCCAAAATCTTCTGGAGAACCCATTTTCATCGATTTTACATCGGTAATTAGTTGCCCTTTTATTGCTTGCCACAAACTTTGAGGCACATAAGCTCTTGAAGCTGCCGAACATTTTTGTCCTTGAAATTCAAAAGCACCACGAACAATTCCTGTTGCTACTTGTTTTACATTGGCGCTTGGATGCGCAACAACAAAATCTTTTCCACCTGTTTCTCCTACAATTCTTGGGTAGGTTTTATAATGGTGAATGTTAGTTCCGATTTTTGCCCAAATGTCTTTGAAAACATTTGTTGAACCTGTGAAATGTACTCCAGCAAAATCACGACTAGCAAGAACGGTATTGGTAATCATTTCGGCATCTCCAAAAACTACGTTGATAACTCCGTCAGGAACTCCCGCTTCTTTGAAAACATCGATGATAATTTTTGCAGAAAATACTTGACTATCACTTGGTTTCCAAATCACAACATTTCCCATCATAGCAGCACTTGCAGGTAAATTTGCAGCAATTGCAGTAAAATTAAAAGGTGTAATTGCATATACAAATCCTTCTAAAGGACGGTATTCTAATCTATTCCAAACAGTAGAATCTGATTTTGGTTGGTCGTTATAAATCTGTGTCATAAAAGCTACATTATAACGAAGAAAGTCAATTAATTCACAAGATGCATCAATTTCTGCTTGATAAATATTTTTAGATTGCGCAATCATTGTTGCAGCATTAATTCTTGCTCGGTATGGACCCGCGATTAATTCGGCTGCCTTTAAGAAAATAGCTGCTCGCTGTTCCCAAGCCATATTTGCCCATCTTCTTTTAGATTCTAATGCATTGGTAATTGCTTTTTCGACATGTGATTTTTCTGCTAAATGATACCTACCTACGATATGTTTGTGATCGTGTGGCGCAGACATATTTCTTGTATTTCCAGTTCTAATTTCTTCGCTTCCGATATACAATGGAACATCAATTTTTGAATTCCACATTTGTTTGTAAGCCGCAAGTACTGCTGCTTTTTCAGGCGAATTTGGCCCATACGATTTTACAGGTTCGTTAACCGCTTTTGGTACATGAAAGAATCCTTTTAACATGGTGTTTTTATTTAGCTTCGCTCAATTTGGACTTATCCTTTGATTGAAAAATTAGAAAATCTGAAATACTTTTCAATCCGTTATTTTAATTGAAAATATTTTTACAAAAGTACAAATGTAAAATTGATATTTGGTATTTTAAAATTAGAAATTGAATTTTGAAATGTCGAAAAATGTTTTTGATTTCGGGATACTTAGCCCAGATGGAAATGGATATGCCGTAATTCAAAAAACTTTTTTCTTGTGTTTTCAAAGCCACCAAAGGATGCTCTTGATGGCGAAATAGAAAAAATATTTTTTGGACGAGGAGTTGTTAATGAACTACTAAAAATAACCTCAAATTAATTTAATGCAAATGGGGCGCTTAATCGAAATGTCGGAACTACAACTTTAAAATTTCGAGTTGATGTGAAATTCACCATATTGAAATGTCCTTGCATTGCGCCAAATGGAGATGTTAGTAGGCATCCAGAGCTGTATGTGTGTGATTCGCCAGGTTTGAGAACGGGTTTTTTACCGATAATTCCTTCGCCATCTACGATTTCTGTTTCTTGAAGGGAATCGAAAATTTCCCAGTGGCGGGTCATTAATTGCACAGAATCTTTGCTGTGATTTTCAATCGTAATGTGGTAGCTAAAGGCAAATTGTATCTTGTAGTTTTTGAAGTAAGTGCCTTCAAAACTAGTAGAAACGGAAATTTTAATACCTCTTGTAATTTGTGATACCATATTAAAAACGCTGATTTAATGTAAAATTACAAAAAAATGTTGTTTTTACAATACATTTTAACAAAAATAATCAGTTTGTGATATCTTGAGAATTGGCTACTCCTTTTCCGATGATTCGATCGTAACGCTGGTTGTTTTCTCGGTAATAAATTATGGAGAAGTAGTTATTTTCAGTTTGGTAAAAATTTCCATCAATCGCATTTTCGTAGTCAATTTTTTTATTTGCGTCAGCAATTACATATTGATAATTGGTAAATCCTTGCTTAATCATTATTGCTTTTTCATAGATTCCCTTTTCTGAATTGTAGTCCATTTTGTTTTCTTCTAAAAGCGCGTAGTTATTGAAGATTCCATTTACATAAATGCCTTTTTTCTCATAATATGCAGGTGCTGAAAGTGAGAAAAAGACCCAAGCATAATCAGCTTCAATCTCGTTATTGTTGGCGCTAATATTTCGGATTATAAAATTTCCGTTGGTATCTGGATTGTAGGTATAAGTGCTATTTAGCCGAGCATTATTAACATATAAATGGGCATTGTAAACGCCATTATTAGCGTCAATTCTGCCTACATAATTGTTTGCGGCACGGATGTCTTTGTTTTCAAAATAGAGAAATTCATTTCCTGCCCAAAATTGAGTTTCGGAATCGTATTTATAAATCAATTCGTTGCCAATGGTGTACATCGGTTTAATATTCGTGATTGCTTCATTGAATTTTCCGTTTTGAAGCAAAAGCACTTTTACATTTTGCAATGGGCTTTGAAATAATAGAGAAGGCGATTTAATAGAAAAATCGATGTTTTGTTTGAAGTTAATAGCGTTTAAATTTCGCGCTCTTTTTACTTGCATTGGAACAGAAACTAAGTTTTCGTAGAGTAGGAATTTTCTTGAAAAAATAACTTCTTTGTCTTCATTTAATATTTTTATAATGTAGTTTCCGCTTACTAAAAACTGTGAATTTTTGTTTGGAAACGACAAACTATAATGAGAAAAAAGCTGTAATGTATTTAACGAATTCGTGTAATCTTGAATTCGCAATCCGTCAAAACCTCTTAGATACTCGTTTTTAGACAAGTCTGAAGGGTTCCAATCATAATTGCAATGTATAATTTCGTAGTAGTAATTGGCTTCATTTCCGTATAAATCATCAAATTGAATTTGGAAGGAATCGTTTAGACTAAAAATCGGAATCGTATTTTGTCCATTTTGAACAAATGTTATTGTTTTTATATTAAATGGCGGTTCTACTTCTTTTTCTGCTTGAGCAAAAGTTGCAATGTACATAAAAAAAAGGAAGAATTTTATTATAAAAGATTTCGACATACTTGTAAATTTTACTTTGTAAATATAATAAAAAGAACAATTAAATTGCACAGTTGTTTTAGAGGTGAAAATCAAGAGTTATTTATAACAAATGGGGATGATTTCACCTTTTGCCAAGCAATATTTTTCTACTAATTCTGCAGTAATTTTATGGGTATAATCTTCTTCAATCACAGTAAAACCAATACTTCTTAGTTTGTCAAAATAATCGTGCCCATAAATACGAATATGGTCGTATTGTCCAAAAATGGCTGCGCGATCTTTTTGATTGGTTATAGAGTCATCAGAAAAAGTGGTTTCTCGATTCAAATCTTGCGGTATTTGGAAAATCCCCATTCCACCAGGTTTTAAAACGCGATACAATTCTTGCATTGCTTTAGTGTCATCTGGAATGTGCTCTAAAACATGATTGCAAAGAATAACATCATATGAATTATCTTGAAACGGCAAATCGCAAATGTCTGCTTTTACGTCGGCCAATGGCGAAAACAAATCGGTTGTGGTATAATTAATGTTTTTTTGATTTCTAAATAATTTGTAAAATGCCTGCTCAGGTGCAAAATGCAGCACTTCTTTTTTTTCTAACGAAGTAAAAAAATCAGTTTTATCATTTAAATAAAGCCACAATAAACGATGTCTTTCTAATGAGAATGTACTTGGCGAAAGCACATTATTGCGCTGTTTCTTATATCCATAGGGTAAAAACATCTTGAAACTTTTGCCGTCAATTGGATCTGTAAATTTTTCTCCTTTTAGGATTAATGCTAGAACAGGACGCGCAACATAACTCAATCGGATTAGGATTGGGCGGGGAATGGTATTGAGGATTAATTTGAAAAGTTTTTTCATTAGAGGTTTCAAACAAAAGTCTTATAAATATTTTTTTTTCTTAATTAAGTTTTTTATTTGATGATTTTAGATAACCAAAGGCACTTTTCTAAATTCATCTTCTTCATTGCTGA
>SHWW01000028.1 GCA_009693635.1 Flavobacteriaceae bacterium | reverse complement strand
ATTTGTTGGTCTAAGGAAATGAAGGTTTCTGTTCTTGAAACTCCTTCGATGGCTTGGATTTTGGTGTTTAATAGATTCATTAAATGTTCGTTATCACGACAAATAATTTTGATTAATATCGACCAATTTCCTGTTGTATAATGACATTCTAAAACTTCAGGAATTTTTCTCAACTCTTTCACGGCTTCCGAATTTCGGGCGGCTTTATCAAGGTAAACTCCCACAAATGCCATAGTGCTGTAGCCCAAAACTTTGTTGTTGACAATGAATTTTGAACCCAAAATCACTCCCGATTGTTCTAATTTTCGCAATCTTTGGTGGATTGCAGCGCCAGAAATACCGATTTTATTGGCGATTTGAAGTATGGGTTTTCGGGCATCTTCCATTAAATCCCGAAGAATTTCTTTGTCGATACCGTCTATTTCTACCGTTTGTGAATTGAGTTTCATGTTTTTTATTTTAAACAAAGTGGTGTTTTTGGTTATAATTATAAAGCAAAAGTACAAAAAAACTTTAAATTTTTTTGATTCCGATTATCTAGCGCTGATGGAAGGGAAAATCACATATTATTTTGAGGCAAGAACTACAATGCGGATTGGAATGATAGCGGAAAACAGCTTCAAAAAAATTAATTTACAATACTATTAGGATTATAGCCTTCGTAATGCATTTCTTCTTCTTTAAAAACGACGCCAAGAGCTTCTAATTCTGCTAAAATGGGCAAATAAATTTCTTTTGTTATTGGGAGTTGTACGCCTGGAGTGGTGATTTTTCCGTTCAGAATTAGTAAAGTGGCAATCGCTAAGGGTAATCCCACGGTTTTTGCCATTGCGGTATAAGTTTGGTCTTCGCCAAGGCACACCATTTTGGAATCTATTTGTTTTTTTTGCCCGTTTATTTCATATCCAAATTTGTGATACATCACAATCATGTCTTTATCTGTAGGCTTTAATGTCCAACTATCGCAAAGTATTTTTTCTAAAATTTGTGCTGGGGTTGCAATTTTTAGTCCCACGATTTTGTTTGGATTAAAAAGATCTAACTCTAATAATTTGTCCCACATGACATCGTCCGGATCTATTTTTAAATTTAAACGCAATTTAATTTCTATCGAATCTGTTGGGTGATAGGGTAAAAAGGAGTTGGTGAATTGGCGATAGTTCATGGTTTCTGAGCCATCCATAATATAGGAATCATCGGTCATTCCGAGTTGAACAAACATGTTCCACGCTTTCGAAAAACCCACTCTTCTCAAGGTTCCACGGTATAAAGTCAATATGTCATCAAGTCCGTAAATACTTCTGTATTTTAGCGAATCTCTATTGGCGTAAGCCTCAAATCTTCCGTAACCTTCCACTTCCATAAACTCGGTTCGGCTAAAAACTTTTTGGCAGGGGATGTATTTATAAGTGCCTTCCTGTATGAATTTTGCGGCTCCACCTTGACCAGCAAGAACTACATTTCTAGGTGCCCAAGTGAATTTGTAATTCCATAAATTAGTATCTGATTCCGGTGCTACTAAGCCGCCACAAAACGATTCAAACAAGATCATTTTTCCGCCTTTGTATCGAATTTCATCTATAGTTTTCATGGCGCTCATGTGGTCTATTCCAGGGTCAAGACCAATTTCATTCATGAAAACCAAATTATTTTCTTTGGCCGCAGCATCTAAATTTTGCATTGCATCGCTAATATAAGAGGCGGTAACCATGTGTTTTTTATAGACAATACAGTCTTTTGCGACTTCAATATGTAAATGTGCTGGCAACATTGAAATTACAATGTTTGCTTTTTGAATTTGAGTTTTTCTTTGATTTTCATCAAATACATCCAATGCAATTGCGGTTGCATTTGGGTGCGAGTTAGTTTTTCTTTTGGCTAAATCTAATGAAATATCTCCGATCGTTACGTGAAGATTTTCGGCTACTGATTTATTCAGCAAGTATTTTATTAAGGAAGAAGCAGATCTTCCAGCTCCAATGATTAGAATATTTCTCATAATTATAAATATAACACAAATGTATGAATTTGTTATATTTATAACTATTTAAAAATAATAAAACTATACAAAAATTAAATAGGAGTTTTAGAAAATGTTAAAAAATAATATTTTAAATAAATTTCTTTTTATAACTCCTACTTTCGCAGGGTATTTTAACAAACAAAAACATGGATAGAAAAATTATAGCAACAGCTGCTTTTTTGGGAATGACAGCAATTATTTTAGGGGCTTTTGGTGCTCATGCTCTAAAGAATGTATTATCTATTTCAGAGCTCAATACTTTTGAAACGGGAGTTAAATATCAAATGTATCACGCTTTATTTTTGTTGTTTATCGGAACAAGTAAAGATATTTTAAATAAAGCAAAAAAAATTATTTTTTATACTATTATTTTAGGGGTTTTTCTTTTTTCAGTATCTCTGTATTTTCTCGCAATAAATAGGCTTCTTCCATTTGATTTTAGCCCATTTGGATTTATTACGCCAATTGGAGGATTACTATTTTTAGCAGTTTGGCTTTGGGTATTTGTTAATTTTTATAGAAAAAATAGATAATTTTTGTGAAAAACGCAAAATAAATTGTTTTAAATATTTACTTTTGTATAATAAATATTCAAATTTAATCCAATTTTATGGACAACTATAGCCAATTAACTATATCGATTTCGTTGGAAAAATATGGCATTAAAAATGCTCAAGATATTATATATAATCCGTCGTTTGAATTTTTGTATAATGAAGAATTAAATCCAAATTTAGAAGGATTTGAAAAAGGACAATTATCGGAACTTTCAGCTGTAAATGTAATGACGGGTGTTTTCACTGGTCGCTCGCCAAAAGACAAATATATTGTAAATGACGCCATTACCAAAGACACTATTTGGTGGACTTCTGATTTAGCAATTAATGACAATAAAGCGATTACTCAAGACACTTGGAATGCTTTAAAACAAACTACTGTAAAACAGCTTTCAAGAAAAAAATTATATGTTGTAGATGCTTTTTGTGGTGCAAATGAAAATTCTCGATTAAAAGTGCGTTTTATTATGGAAGTTGCTTGGCAGGCTCACTTTGTCAAAAATATGTTCATCCGACCAACAGATGAAGAATTAGAAAATTTTGGAGAACCCGATTTTGTAGTAATGAATGGATCTAAAACTAGTTTCAAAGATTATGCTGCATACGGATTAAATTCAGAGGCTTATGTAGCCTTCAACTTATCCGAGAAAATCCAGTTGATTGGCGGAACTTGGTATGGTGGTGAAATGAAAAAAGGCTTGTTTTCAATGATGAATTACTATTTGCCATTAAAAGGAATTGCATCGATGCATTGTTCTGCAAATAAGGGAAAAGATGGGGATGTAGCTGTATTTTTCGGATTGTCAGGAACTGGAAAAACAACATTGTCAACAGATCCAAAACGAGAATTAATTGGTGACGATGAGCACGGCTGGGACGACGAAGGGGTTTTCAATTTTGAAGGTGGTTGCTATGCAAAAACCATCGATTTAAGTAAGGAAAACGAACCAGATATTTACGATGCCATTCGGAAAAACGCCTTATTAGAAAATGTTACGCTTGATACAAATGGAAAAATAGACTTTATGAACGGCTCGGTTACCCAAAATACAAGGGTTTCTTATCCAATTGATCATATTGATAACATTGTAAAACCAGTTTCAAAAGCGGGTCATGCTACAAAAGTTATCTTTCTTACTGCAGATGCTTTCGGGGTGTTGCCTCCTGTTTCAAAATTGACTCCAGAACAAACAAAATATTTCTTTCTTTCAGGTTTTACAGCAAAATTAGCTGGAACAGAGCGAGGAGTTACAAAACCTGAACCCACATTTTCTGCCTGTTTTGGAAAAGCATTTTTGTGCTTACATCCCACAAAATATGGAGAAGAATTAGTAAAAAAAATGGAACGACACAACGCCACTGCCTATATGGTTAATACAGGTTGGAACGGCACTGGTAAAAGAATTTCTATAAAGGATACGCGTGCAATTATAGATAGAATTTTGGATGGTTCAATTGAAAAAGCTGATACTCAGATTGTTCCTATTTTTAATCTTGAAGTTCCTATGTCTTTAGAAGGTGTAAGAACTGAAATATTAGACCCAAGAAATACTTACTCTGATATTTCGGTATGGAATACAAAAACAACTGATTTAGCTGAATTATTTATAAAGAATTTTGCTCAATACACCGGTAACGAAGAAGGCAAAAAGTTAATAAAAGCTGGACCACAATTGTAGTTTACTATAAGTATTCAATTTAGTTTTAATTCAAATAAAAAAGCTTTCAAATTATTTTCTGAAAGCTTTTTATATGATTTAAGTTGAAAGACTATTTCTCTTTAACTTCTTTATTTGCTTTAGTAATATATTTATCTAAAGCCATTGTCATCGATGGAGATTCAGGCGTTGGAGCCATAATATCAACTCGCAAACCGTGCTCTAAAGCTTCTTTTTGAGTAGTGCTACCAAATACTGCAATTCGAGTTTCATTTTGTTTAAAATCAGTAAAATTCATGAATAATGATTTAATTCCAGTTGGGCTGAAAAATGCCAAAACATCATAATATACATTTGCTAAATCAGATAAATCACTCATTACTGTTTTATAAAAAACAGCTTGAGTCCAGTCAACTTTTAAATTATTCAATATAATTGGAGCTTCTGCATTCAATTGATCTGAAGCGGGTAATAAAAACTTTTCCTCTTTGTATTTTTTCAGTAAAGAAGTCAAGTCGATAAAATCCTTTTGTCCAACATAGATTTTACGTTTTCTGTACACAACATATTTTTGTAAATAAAAAGCTACTGCTTCAGACTGACAAAAGTATTTTAATCCTTCGGGTACTTTATAACGCATTTCGTCAGCAACTCTAAAGAAATGATCTACTGCGTTTTTACTTGTTAAAATTATTGCAGTAAAATTATTTAAGTCTATTTTTTGAAGTCTAATTTCTTTTGCATTAACTCCTTCGACATGAATAAAAGGTCTGAAATCAATTTTTACTTTATGTTTTTGTTGTAACTCAAAGTAAGGAGAATGCTCCACTTTAGGCTCAGGCTGTGACACCAAAATTGTTTTCACTTTCATATTTGACATTTTCTAATATGCTAATTTTTTGTAAACCAATAATACATAAAATAGTAGGGTGCTATTTCAAGTGTGCAAAGATACAAAATAAAATAAAATAACTTGCCGAATAGAATGTTTTGATAATTTTTTAAAGACAGTAAATATGTAAATAAATTGATTAACAGCACAATAGCGCCAAAAACAAGTATAAATTTTTGAAAAATAGTTTCGTAATAAAACAAAAAACAATTGATAGGGAGAAGGAAAACGCCAATATAGGTTCTATAGCTAACTTTTTGCAAGTTGAATTGTTCTGTGAATTCTTCAATATCAAATGCTGTCGCAATAATTTTTTCAATTAGATATTTTGATAGTATGTAAACTGTTAAAAAAGTAAATATTTGAATATAAGTTAGCCAATCCGATTTTAAGATATTCCCAAAACTATATAGTAATAAATGAATGAAAAAAGAAAATGATATTAACTGAACAATAAATAAAATCACAGTGAATAAACTCATTATTTGTCCAGAATCTTTATATACTTTAATGTATTTATCTGAAAAAATTAGTCTTGAAAATTCATTAAACCTATTTTCAAATATCGATTTTGTCACTGCAATTAATACAAACGAAAATATAAATAAAGCGGTAGCCCAATCTTTATTTTCAACTATTCGAGGATGAAGTACATTTTCAATCATATCGTTGCAAAACTACTAAATTTTTCAGCGGTTTCATTTATTATACATTTATTATGAATCATAAAATATAAAAAGTTTATTTTTGTATAGATATTATATAATAATTATGAGTAATAGCATTGTTATAATTCCTACATTTAATGAAATTGAAAATATTGAAAGTATCGTTAGAAGTATATTTTCATTGCATAAACCTTTCGACATACTTGTTGTTGATGATAACTCCCCAGACAAAACTGCTGATAAAGTAATTGAGCTTCAAAAGGAATTTGTGAGTCAATTATTTTTAAAAAAAAGAGAAAAAAAAGCAGGATTAGGAACCGCTTATGTATCTGGTTTTAAATGGGCTTTAGCAAAAGAGTATGATTATATATTTGAAATGGATGCCGATTTTTCTCATAATCCAATTGATTTAGAAAAATTATATGAAGCTTGTCATTTTGGCGGAGGCGATATTGCAATTGGTTCAAGATATGTAACTGGTGTGAATGTTGTGAATTGGCCATTAAGTAGGGTTTTGATGTCGTATTTTGCATCTTATTATGTGAAGAAAATCACAGGAATGAAAATTCACGATACTACCGCAGGATTTATGTGTTATAACAGAAAGGTTTTGGAAGCTATAAATTTGGATAAAATTAAATTTATTGGATATGCTTTTCAAATTGAAATGAAATACAGAGCCTATTGCAAAGAATTTAAAATTGTTGAAGTACCAATTATTTTTACAGACCGAACCAAAGGTGAATCAAAAATGAGCAATTCTATTATTAAAGAAGCAGTTTTTGGAGTAATATCACTCAGAATTAGTAAGTTTTTTAATAGATTATAATCGATAGAACGGATGAATAGGATTTTAATCAAAAACGCAAAAATTGTAAATGAAGGAACAATTTTTGTCGGCGACGTATTAATTGAAAATGATTTTATTGTTGAAATTGCCGAAAGTATAAGCGCAAAATCTTCCGATTGTAAAATAATTGACGCTGAAGGAAATTACTTAATTCCTGGCGCAATTGACGACCAAGTCCATTTTAGAGAGCCTGGATTGACACACAAAGGCGATATCGAATCAGAATCTCGGGCAGCTGTTGCGGGCGGAATAACTTCTTATATTGAACAACCCAATACGGTTCCAAATGCGGTTACTCAAGAAATTTTAGAAGAAAAATATCAAATTGCAGCAGAGAAATCTTTTGCCAATTATTCTTTTATGATGGGCGCTACCAATGATAATTTGGCGGAAGTTTTAAAAACCAATCCCAAAAATGTTGCGGGAATAAAAATATTTTTAGGCTCATCAACGGGGAATATGTTGGTTGATAACGAGGAAGTTTTAGAAAAAATATTTTCAAGCACGCCAATGTTAATTGCGGTTCATTGTGAAGATGAAACTACCATTAATAACAATTTAGAAAAGTACAAAGCGGAATATGGTGAGGATATTCCTGTAAAATTTCATCATTTGATTCGAAGTGAGGAAGCGTGTTATATTTCTTCTTCAAAAGCAGTTGCTTTGGCTAAAAAAACTGGAGCACGATTGCATATTTTTCATCTTTCCACGGCTAAAGAAATGGATTTATTCACGAATAAAATTCCATTGGAACAGAAGAAAATTACCGCTGAGGTTTGCATTCATCATTTGTGGTTTACTAATGAAGATTACGATTCGAAAGGGAATTTCATAAAATGGAATCCAGCTGTAAAATCAGAAAATGACAGAAAAGCACTTTGGGAAGCGTTGCTTGATGACCGAATTGATGTCATTGCAACCGATCACGCACCGCATACATTAGAAGAAAAACAGCAAACCTATTTGAAAGCACCTTCTGGCGGTCCATTAGTTCAACACGCAGTTGTAGCCATGTTTGAAGCACATCTACAAGGAAAAATTTCGGTTGAGAAAATCGTTCAGAAGATGGCACACAATCCGGCAATACTATTTAAAATTGAAAAAAGAGGATTTATTAAAGAAGGATATTATGCTGATTTAGCAATTGTTAATTCTGGACTGCCTTGGACTGTTAAAAAAGACAATATTTTTGCAAAATGCGGTTGGTCGCCCTTTGAAGACTTTACATTTAGATCAAGAATAACCCATACATTTGTAAACGGACAATTGGTATATCAAAACTTTATAGTGAAAGACACTCGTTTTGGAAAAAGATTATTGTTTGACCGTTAAATATTAGGAAATCTATCAAATTATGAAAAAAATAGTTTTTTTGTTTTTACTTTTTGCAATTCTAATAAGTTGTCAAAAACCGGCCGTCTCAAAACCTTATAATCTGATTGATGAGGAAGTAATGGTTGATATTATGTATGATATTTCAGTTTTAGAAGCTATGAAATCTCAAAAAGTGCTTGTTTTGGAGGTAAATAAAATCAATCCAAATACGTATATTTATAAAAAATATAAAATAGACAGTCTTCTGTTTTCTAATAGTAATAAATTCTATGCTTCGGACATAAAAAAATACAAAGAGATTTTTGATAAAGTCAATAAAAGGATAGAAGAAAAAATAGAGAGTTTTAAAAAAGCAAATACTTCAAAATTATCTCCAAACGACAATTGATTAAATATTTTTTGTTGGTTTTGATTGCAATGCGACAATTTCATTGATGTACTCTTGGATATTCCTAAATTGAAATCCAAAAACACTCCTCACTTTTTCATTAGAATATAAACTGGTTGAATAAATTGTCCGAGCCGAATCTTTTGAAATTTTCCTTTTTTGATTGAACAGTTCTGAAGTTATCCAATTCAATCGCCAAGCAATTTCCGTAATCCATTTTGATGCATAAAATTTTGGTTTTTTAACTTTTAATGCCTCTGCAATGGAGTTCAAAATGGTTTCATAAGAATAGTTGTCCTCAATAATTACAAACCGTTGTCCGTTGTTATTATCATTTTCTTCCAACTTATTCATTGACAAAATCAATAAAGCTACAACATCTGAAACGGCAATAAATCCAGTAAACCCTTTGGTATAAAACGGCAATCCATTGGCGACAGCCGAAAAAAGTGCGCCACTTCCCTTGTCCCAAAAACCAGGGCCTAGAATAATTCCAGGATTTAAAACGGCAACTTTCAAGCCTTCTTGTTGACCACGCCAAATTTCCATTTCGGCACCATATTTTGAAATTGCGTAATCGCTGTGAGGCTTTTCAGGATTCCAATCGGTTGCTTCAGAAATCCTAATTTCGTGTTCTTTTAAATCGCCCAAGGCGGCAATCGAACTTACAAAGCATAGTTTTTTGGCTCCGTTTGTAAGACAAAAATTTACAATATTTGCTGTTCCTTCAATGTTAGTTTTTCGGAGAAGTGCTTCATCCTTTGGGTCAAATGAAATCAAAGCAGCGCAATGATATACAGAATCCACATTTGCGAAAGCGGTTTCTAAAGAAGGAATATCGGTAATATCGGCTTGAATCCATTCAATTTTTTCGAATAGATGGACTTTTTTATATAATTCAAAAATTGATTTCGTTGCCATTTTAGAAGTTGAACCTCTATAAATTGCTCGAATATTTTCTCCATTTTCAATTAATTGAAGTGCCAAATGAGAACCTACTAAACCTGTTGCACCAGTTACTAATATCATAGTACGAAAGTACGAAATAGGAAGTAGGAAACATATTTTTTTTCGATTAACCGAATAAACAAATCAACAAATCAACATTAAATTTTATCTTTGCCTAAATTGATTGAAAATGAGGAATATTATTGAAGAATTGCAATGGCGTGGATTGGTTAACGACATTATGCCTGGAACCGAAGAACAATTGTTGAAAGAAATGACGACAACGTATATAGGATTTGATCCAACATCAGATTCGTTGCACATTGGTAGTTTGGTGCCTATTGTTTTATTGGTTCATTTGGAGCATTTTGGACATAAATCCATTGCCCTTGTTGGTGGCGCCACAGGAATGATTGGTGATCCATCAGGGAAATCTGATGAAAGAAATTTATTGGACGAAGACACTTTGAACCATAATGTTGCAGGAATAAAAACCGTTTTATCTCGTTTTTTAGACTTTAATTCCACTGAAAAAAACGCTCCAATTCTTGTAAATAATTACGATTGGATGAAGGATTTATCGTTTATAAATTTTGCTCGTGATGTTGGAAAAAAAATCACAGTAAATTATATGATGGCGAAGGATTCTGTAAAAAAACGATTGAAAGGCGATGGCGAAGGAATGTCATTTACGGAATTTACATACCAATTAATTCAAGGATACGACTTTTATCATTTGCATAAAGAATACAATTGTTTGCTTCAAATGGGCGGTTCAGACCAATGGGGAAACATTACAACTGGGACAGAATTAGTGCGTCGTATGAACGTTGGCGAAGAAGCAAAAGCGTTTGCAATGACGTGTCCTTTAATCACAAAAGCTGATGGATCTAAATTTGGAAAATCAGAAGGTGGAAATGTTTGGCTTACTGCGGATAAAACTTCGGTTTATAAATTTTACCAATTTTGGTTGAATACAACCGATATAGATGCTGAAAAATACATTAAAATTTTTACTTTTTTAGATAAAAACACTATCGATAATTTGATAGCAACACACAATGAAGCACCTCATTTATGGGTTTTACAAAGAAAATTAGCCGAAGAAGTTACTGCTTTTGTGCACTCTAAAGAAGATTTAGAAAAGGCAATTCAAGCGTCTGCAATTTTGTTTGGAAATGCAACTTCTGAAGATTTGAAACAATTGGATGAAGCTACTTTCTTAGAAGTTTTTGACGGTGTTCCTCAGGCAAATTTTTTTAAACAAAAAATTGAAGAAGGAATAAATATCATTGATGTTCTGAATGAAAAAACAGGGTTTTTTAAATCAAATGGTGAAGCAAGACGTGCTTTAGTAGCCAATTCAATTTCAGTAAATAAAGAAAAAGTTACGGAAGAATTTGTGCTCACTAATGCAAATTTAATTAACAATCAGTTTGTACTATTGCAAAGCGGAAAGAAAAATTATTTTGTGATTAGAGTGGTTTAATAATTACAAAACCATCAAATTACACCCTCGAATATCAGAATTATCAAAACGTCCCAATATTTCGAAAGAATTGTTGGGATTTTTTTTGCCTAAATCCTGTGTTGCAATAAAAGAACAGGAATTGATATTGGCTAAATCAATTACGTTGATTCCACCAGTTTTTCCATTTTTACTATAGGTTAAAGCGTCTTCAGTATCTCGGATTAAAATTTGCATCCAAGAAGGACATTCAAAAACACCCTCGCCAAGGGAATATGCTTGTGATAGTAATTCGGTCATTCCATATTCAGAGTGAATTACTGAAACCCCAAAACCACCGCAAAGTTGTTCGTGTAAATCTTCTCGAATCATTTCTTTGCGTTTTCCTTTCATTCCTCCCGTTTCCATTATAAAAGTATTCTTTAATTGGAATTGATGTTTTTCTATTAAATCTAATAAAGCATAAGTAACTCCAATTAATATAACGTTTTGCCCAGACTTATCAAGTGCGATTAGCTTCTCAATTAACGCCTCATGATTGTGGAGATAAAATCCACTTTCTGGGTTGTTTGTTTTCTTAATTAAATCTTTAATCATATATATTAAGGAAGATCCCTCTCGCCCTAAATAGGAGGGTAGTAGTGCTAAAATTACATAATCTTCTATGTTTCCGTAGAATTGCGCAAACCCTTTTTGATAGCTTTCTTCATACAAAGAAATGTCAGTAACACAATGTCTGCTATTTATAACTCCAGTAGTTCCGGAACTTGTAAAAGTTTTCTGAATTGCATCTCTATTTGATATTATAGTGTGACTTTTGAAGAACTGAATGGGAAGAAATGGGATTTGTTGCAAGGATTTTACTTCTTGGACATTAGTGTTCATCAGGTTGCAAAACTCCTTGTATACCAAGTTATTTTCATATTGAAAACGAAACACTTTAAGTGCAATCTTTTCAAATTGTTTTGGACTAGAAATGCTGAATATGTGAGTTATTGATATCAAGAATTTTTTTTTTACAAAGGTAATTAAATTATAAAAAGGGATTCAAATTACTTTTATTAACAAGAAACAACCTGTTTCAAATTTTTGCTGATTTTGCGATTTTCTTTAAATTTATCATAAATAATCTAATTCATAGTATTTTAGAATTTATTTAGATTACATTTGACGACTTATTATAAATTTTGAATATATGAATATTTTCGTTGGAAGTCTTCCTTTTAGTATTGAGGAAGCAGATTTAAGAGAGTCTTTCGAGGCTTATGGAACAGTTGATTCTGTAAAAATTATTACTGACAAATTTACTGGAAGAAGTAAAGGATTTGGATTTGTTGAAATGTCAAACGACGACGACGCTCAAAAAGCTATTGACGAATTGAATGGAGCTACTGTTCAAGGGCGTGCAATTGTGGTAAACAAATCTGAGCCAAAACCAGAAGGTGAAAGAAGAAGTTTTAACAGCAACAGTCGTGGAGGAGATTCACGTGGCGGAAACAGTCGCGGTGGTGGAAACAGAGGTGGTTATTAATCATTTTTCATTCATTAAATCTTTAAAAATAGTTTAGACTATTTTATTAAATATAGAAAGCCGTTCAAATATTGAAGGGTTTTTTTATGCTTTAATTTCTATATATAATTGAACTCATACAAAATAAGAAAGCATCAGTTGTAAAACTGATGCTTTCTTGAGTATTTCTACAACTATTATTTTTTCTTTTTCGCTGCAGGAACTTTAGCTGCTTTCGCTGCTTCTTGAGCCGCTTTCATAGCCGCACGAGAAATTCTTACTTGACAAACAACAGTGTTGTCTGGGTGAATTAATCTGTATTTTTCAGAAACAAGTTTCGTTACATACAATTTATTTCCCATTTCAAGTCCAGAAATGTTAGCCTCAATAAAATCAGGAAGATCTTTTGGCAACGCTTTCACTTTCAATTTACGAGTGTTTAAACGTAAAACACCCCCTAATAATACTCCTGGAGAAACCCCTGTAATTTGAACAGGAACTTCCATAGTGATTTCTTTGTTATCAAATAATTGAAAGAAGTCAATGTGTAAAATTTTGTCTGTAACTGGGTGTACTTGAATATCTTGCAAAATTGCATTATATGATTGACCATCTCCTACCTCAATCACAACTGTGTGTGCGTTTGGAGTGTAAACCAAGTTTTTGAATGCTCTTTCATCTGCTGAAAAATGCACTGGTTGATCTCCTCCGTATAACACGCAAGGAACCGCTCCAGCATTACGTATGGCTTTAGTCGCAACTTTGCCCACGCTTTCTCTTTCTGATCCTTTAATTGTAATCGATTTCATTGTAAATATATATAGTTAATAAATAATTGGCAATACGCTTTAGGCAATTGGCTTCAAGCTTTGTAAAACGTTTTAGTTTAAGACTTTATCCTTTAAAATATTTTGTTCTACATTAAAAATTTTCCACTAATGGAAGTGTTGTTTTGTACCATTTGCATTACTTCTGCAAAAAGAGGCGCACAACTAACTACTCTTATTTTCTTTGATTCCTTTTTCAATGGAATAGAATCGGTAACAATTAACTCAAGTAATTTTGAGTTTTCAATTTTTTCATAAGCATCTCCAGATAAAATAGCGTGTGTGCAAATTGCTCTTACGCTCAATGCTCCTTTTTCTATCATTAAATCTGCGGCTTTCGCCAATGTGCCTCCGGTATCAATCATATCATCAACTAGAACAACATGTCTTCCTTTTACTTCACCAATCAACTCCATTGTATCAATTACATTGGCAATTTTTCTTTGTTTGTAACAAATTACTACATCCGATTCTAAAAATTTAGAATAGGCGTAAGCTCTTTTTGAACCTCCCATATCAGGAGAAGCTATAGTCAAATTATCTAAATTTAAACTTTTCAAATAAGGTAAAAATATAGTTGACGCAAACAAGTGATCTACTGGTTTTTCAAAAAATCCTTGAATTTGATCTGCATGCAAATCCATTGTCATAATTCTTGTAGCTCCTGCAGTTTCTATAAGTTTTGCAGTCAGTTTTGCTCCAATTGGAACTCTAGGCTTATCTTTTCTGTCTTGTCTTGCCCAACCAAAGTAAGGAATAACAGCGGTAATATGTCTTGCCGAGGCTCTTTTTGCAGCGTCTATCATCAGCAACAATTCCATCAGATTATCAGCACTTGGAAAAGTCGAGCAAACGATAAAAACACGTAACCCTCTTATAGATTCTTCGTAAGAAGGCTGGAATTCACCATCACTATATTTAGAGAACGTAACTTTACCTAGCGGCATTCCATAGTTTTTGGCTATTTGTTCCGCTAAATATACACTTTGAGAACACGCAAATATTTTTGCTTCTGGTTCTTGATGTGACATTTTAATCAGTTGTTTTATTCCTTGACATCCTTTATTATTCCGCTATTTTATAAAAATAGACCTACAATTTTATAAATGTTTCGGATGTAGTTAGTTGTGTTTCCTTTTGCCGAGCTGCAAATTTAGTAATAAAATTGAACTGGGAAAGGAAAATTTAGAGTATTTTGTATATTAAATGTAAATATAATTTCTACATTTGCAGCGTGTTAAAGGAATTGAAGGTCGTTTTTAATAATATTCTTCTCTTTTATTGCGTTTAAATAGTCGTTTTATAACTATTACTTATGGTCTGTCAAGCCCGAATGGCGGAATTGGTAGACGCGCTGGTCTCAAACACCTGTGGGAAACCGTGCCGGTTCGACTCCGGCTTCGGGTACATTAAAAGTCTGTAATTGTATTGTTAATCAATATATTACGGGCTTTTTTTAATTCAAAAACCCAACTATTGCCCAACCATTTTAAAAAGCCTTGTTTTTTATTGATAAATTAAAAAAGATTATTATCAATTTATTTTTGTTCTAAATTAAAAAAATAATCATTAATGATTTTTGAAAACACTCTCTTAGTTTTTGACTAAATCAGTACACTTTTTTCTGACGATTTACAATCGAGGGTTTTTACTTTTTAAAGCAATTTTTGGCATGACAAATAATAATTCCTTAATTTTGAAATATTAATTGCTATTACAAATGAAAAAGGCCCTCGCTTTACTATTTCTTATTTTGATTTCTTCCTGCCAATATTTTGGCGGTGAAGTTCCGTCAAAAAAAGAGCTATTGGATAAAGAGCTGAATGCCATCAATTGGAATGAAGTTGATGAGTTTCCGTCCTTTTCGGAGTGCGAAAAAATCAAAAATGAAACCATGCAAAAACAATGTTTCTTTGCATTTCTAACGCAAATAATACAAGATAAATTAAGTGTGGATACGTTGTCTATTTTGTATCCTGAACTCGATACAATTGAAGTGAAAGTGACTATTTTTGCAAATGCGACAATGAAATTTGAGCCGCAATTTCCAAAAGACAGCATTGCCTATGACACTATTAAAATTGACAGTATTCTTAAGGAACGATTGGTTGATTTTCCAAAAGTTTATCCTGCAATTAAACGCGGAATCCCCGTTAAAACGCAATTTGTATTGCCTGTTATTATAAAAACAGAATAATTACGTTTTCCATTTTAATTTAAAATTTAATACATAATAACTTCCAATTAGCACTGGCAAAACTACATTCAAAAACCACATCAAAGTGCTTATAAAAACAACAATCCATTCGTTGACGTTAAATAATCCAAAGAAATAAACGGCAACACTTCCCTTAACGACAAAATCCAAAAATTGAAATGTTGGCAATGAAGATGCTAAAAAATAAACTGTTGCAATGGTTGCCATTAAAGTGAAATAGGGCAATTGTACATCAAAAGCCAAAAATAGAAAATAGTATTGATGTGAAAAAATCAAGTAGCGACAAACCGCCAAGTAGTTATTTTTTCTGTGAATTCTTTTGGGGATTTCATTGATTTTGGAAAGGATTTTTTCAATTGAATAGCCTTTAATTTTGACTTTTTTTAAACCAAAACCTAAAGCAAAAAACCCTAAAATGACTACTAAAAGAAGGACTACCCATTTTCCGTAACCTAAATACAAAAGTCCAAAAACTCCAAAGATTACGCTTATAATTACTTGAATTCCATTGCAAATTAAATTTAAAAACACAATATTCTTAGCTTGTGATTTTTCGAAAAACAAAGCTTTTCCTGCGTATTCTCCAATTCCATTTGGCGTAAACAATCCTGCGGTTAAAGCTCCTAAAACTTGTTTTGTGGAATCAAATAATGTTATTCTATAAATGTAAGAAACCAAATTCTGCCATTTTAAAATCTCGAAAAAACGATTCAATATGCTCAATAATAAAATGAAGGAAATCCCTAAAACCGATTTGTTTTTATTGAATTTTTCTAAAAATAATACCCAATTCAGTTTGTCATTATGTGCTAATTGGTTATAAATGAAATATAATGCACACCCAACAATTAAAAGTTTGATTAAAAGAACAAGTAATTGTTTAGCTTTGTGAGAAATTGAAATCATATGCCCAACCCCAAAAAGGGTGAAATTGTATAAAGTTTTAATAATGGGCTAAAGTAATAAATAAACCCCGAAACGAATTCAAAAATTGACAAAAGAAAGAATCATATTAGGAATAGATCCAGGAACCACTATCATGGGATTTGGTTTGATTAAAGTAGTTGGAAAAAACATGGAGTTTTTGCAATTAAATGAGTTGAAATTATCAAAATACGACAATCATTACCAACGATTAAAAATCATTTTTGAGCGAACTATAGAGTTAATAGAAACCCATCATCCTGATGAAATTGCAATTGAAGCTCCGTTCTTTGGTAAAAATGTGCAATCCATGCTAAAACTAGGAAGAGCCCAGGGAGTTGCAATGGCGGCGGGACTTTCGCGAGATATTCCCATTACAGAATATGAGCCAAAGAAGATAAAAATGGCTATTACCGGAAATGGAAATGCTTCAAAAGAGCAGGTTGCAAAAATGCTGCAACAACTTTTAGGACTTAAAGAATTACCTAAAAACCTTGATTCCACTGATGGATTAGCAGCAGCTGTTTGTCATTTTTTCAATTCTGGAAAAACCGTTGGAGAAAAAAGCTATACAGGTTGGGATGCTTTTGTGAAAAATAATGAATCTCGTATAAAAAAATAGTGACAAAAACTGACCACTTCCTCAAACTGACCACTAATTTATGAGCGGAATCTACATTCATATCCCTTTTTGCAAACAAGCCTGCCATTATTGTGACTTTCATTTTTCGACTTCGATGAAGAAGAAAGACGAAATGATTTTGGCTCTTGCTAATGAAATAAGGATACGCAAATGGGAGTTTGAAAATGAAACCGTAGAAACCATTTATTTTGGTGGCGGAACACCTTCTATTTTGCAGATTGCAGATTTAAGATTTTTGATTGATGAAGTATTCAAAAATTATTCTGTGATTGAAAACCCTGAAATTACACTTGAAGCCAACCCAGATGATTTAACCGAAGTCCGAATTATCGAATTATCAAAAACGAAAATCAACCGATTGAGCATTGGAATTCAATCTTTTTTTGAGGACGATTTAAAGCTGATGAATCGGGCCCACAATGCTGAGGAAGCAAAAAAATGTTTGGAAATGGCAATCCAATATTTTGATAATATTTCACTTGATTTGATATATGGAATCCCTGGAATGACTAATGATATTTGGAGAAAAAATATAGAAATCGCTTTGTCTTTTGGCATTCCGCACATTTCTAGTTATGCGTTAACAGTAGAACCTAAAACAGCCCTTTATAAATTAATTCAAACTGGTGCAATCGAAAAACCAAATGATGAGGTTGCACAAGAACACTTTACTATTTTGGTAGAGCTGCTTGAAGCAAATGATTTTATACATTATGAATTGTCCAATTTCGGAAAGGAGAATTACTTTTCAAAAAATAATTCCTCCTATTGGCTTGGAAAAAAATACATCGGAATTGGTCCTTCGGCACACAGTTATAATGGCATTTCTAGAAGTTGGAATGTATCTAATAATTCACTTTATATAAAAGCAATTCAAGAAAATCAACTTCTAAATGAGGTCGAGATTCTAACAATTACTGACCGTTATAATGAATATATAATGACCGGATTACGAACCATTTGGGGCGTTTCATTGGATGAAATTGAAAAGGATTTTGGAATTATTTATGCTGATTATTTGATGACGCAAGTTCAGAAATTCTTGAATGACGATTTGGTTTTTATTGAAGATAACGTTTTGAAGCCTACAAAAAAAGGAAAGTTTTTGACTGATGGAATTGCAAGTGATTTATTTATGCTGAACTAGTTTCAGCATCTGTCGAACTAGTTTCAGCATCTGTCGAACTAGTTTCAGCATCTGTCGAACTAGTTTCAGCATCTTTTGAAAGTAAGAAAGTAAATTGAACTTAAGAAAATGAGTTATGATTAAAGGATATATTTATATAACGACCAATAAAAATTTTTCAGTTTTATATGTTGGAGCTACAAAGAATTTAAAAAATAGAATTGAATGCCATAATAATGGTACAGGAGCAGTTTTTACAAAAAAGTATAATGCTGCAATTCTGATTTATTTTGAAGAATTTGGGGATTATAGAGATGCCTTTGCGAGAGAAAAACAATTGAAGAATTGGCATAAAGAATGGAAATGGAATTTGATAAAAGTTTTAAATCCCGAATTAAAAGATTTATATTTGAAGTTATAATAAAGTATCTAATCAACAAGACTTCGTTAAGTTGGTAAGATGCTGAAACAAGTTCAGCATAAATGATAGCAAAAATTAATAATTTTGAAGTTGACTTATCAAAACCAATTGATATCTCCATTTCATTGTCCAATACCGATGAAAATCCGATTGCTTGGTATATTGAAAAACCCGTAATTGAACCCGTGGTTTTTGGCGATTGGATTGGAAAAGTTTCCGAAGGAAGTTCTTTTACAAATTTTAATAATATCTTCTTTAATCCACACGGACACGGAACGCACACCGAATGTTTGGGCCACATTACCAAAGAATTCTATTCGATAAATCAATCCTTAAAGCAGTTTTTCTTTTTGGCAGAGTTGATTTCTGTTCAGCCAGAATTACAAAATGACGACTTTATAATTTCAAAGATTCAAATTGAAAATGCGTTAAACGGAACGTCACCCGAAGCCATTATCATCCGAACATTGCCAAATAGTTTCGATAAATTATCGAAGAAATATTCCAATACCAATCCGCCGTATTTGTCTGAAGATGCTGCGATTTTCATCCGTGAAAGCGGCATTCAACATTTGCTAATTGATTTGCCAAGTGTTGATAAAGAACACGATAAAGGAAAATTATTGGCACACAAAGCCTTTTGGAATGTGAAAGATGTGACTAATTTGAACGCCGATGCCCTTAAAAATTCGACCATTACAGAAATGATTTTTGTAAATGATGTCGTAAAAGACGGAAGCTATTTATTGAATTTACAAATTGCACCTTTTGAAAACGATGCAAGTCCAAGCAAACCTATTTTATTTGCAATTAAAAAATGAATTTAGAAACCTTCTCCGAATACTGCCTTTCCAAAAAAGACTGTCTTTCGAACATTTTCCTTTTGACAAAGAAACTTTGGGTTTTAAAAGCTTAACAAAAAAATTGCAATCAGAAATTTAGAAAAAAAAATCCGCTCATTGTTGAACGGATTTTATAAATATTTAAGAAGGTTTACTTGCTTAATTCTACGAAATATTTGTAGAATAACGGGATGGTTTCGATACCTTTTAGGTAGTTGAAGATGCCGAAATGTTCGTTTGGTGAGTGAATGGCATCACTGTCTAATCCAAACCCCATTAGGATTGTTTTGCTTTTTAGCTCTTTTTCGAATAGCGCCACAATTGGGATGCTTCCGCCAGAACGTACTGGAATTGAGGGAATTCCAAAGGTTTCTGTGTAGGCCATATTTGCGGCTTTGTAACCAATACTGTCTGTTGGTGTAACATATCCTTGACCGCCATGATGCGGTTTAACTTTAACGGTAACTCCTGCAGGCGCTATATTTGTGAAGTGTTTTGTGAATAATTCGGTGATGGTTTCCCAGTTTTGATTTGGAACTAATCGCATTGAAATTTTAGCATACGCCTTGCTTGCAATAACGGTTTTTGCCCCTTCACCAGTATAGCCGCCCCAAATACCGTTTACATCTAATGTAGGACGAATGGAATTTCTTTCATTGGTTACATAACCCGTTTCACCATAAACATCATTTAAGTCTAAAGCCTTTTTATAATTTTCTAAATTGAAAGGCGCTTTTGCCATTTCGGCACGTTCTTCAAGCGATAATTCTTCAACATTATCATAGAAACCAGGAATAGTAATGTGGTTGTTTTCGTCGTGAAGTGATGCAATCATTTTGGCAAGTACGTTTATTGGGTTGGCAACAGCACCGCCATACAAACCAGAATGCAAGTCGCGATTAGGGCCTGTAACTTCCACTTCAACATAGCTCAAACCACGAAGACCTGTTGTAATTGAGGGTTGCTGATTGGAAATCATTCCAGTATCAGAAATTAGAATCACATCACATTTTAGTTTTTCTTGGTTGCGTTCTACATACCAGCTTAAGCTTTTGGAGCCCACTTCTTCTTCGCCTTCAATCATGAATTTTACATTACAAGGCAAAGAATTGGATTGCACCATATATTCTAAAGCCTTTACGTGCATGTACATTTGTCCTTTATCATCGCAAGCGCCTCTAGCAAAAATGGCCCCTTCAGGATGAATTTCGGTTGTTTTTATAACAGGTTCAAAAGGAGGTGAAGTCCAAAGTTCCATTGGATCTGGTGGCTGCACATCATAATGACCGTAAACTAAAACCGTAGGAAGTGATTTGTCGATAATTTTTTCTCCATATACAATCGGGTATCCTGGAGTATCACAAATTTCTACAAAGTCGCAACCTGCCTTTTCCAGACTTACTTTTACCGCAGCTGCAGTATTTATAACATCTTGAGAAAAAGCGGCATCGGCGCTTACTGATGGAATTTTTAATAATTCGATTAACTCGTTTATGAAGCGAGTCTTGTTTTCTTGAACATAAGCTTTTATTGTATTCATGATAAATTTGAAGTTTTTTAGAAGTCCAAAAATACGAAAAAGAGTTTAAAAAAATTTATAATTTATAATTGCTTTACCAATTCAAAAAATAAAAAAGAATTATTTTTTTGGGTCATAATTTATAATTAATTGTATATTTGCAAACTCAATTTTGCGGATATGGTGAAATTGGTAGACATGCCAGACTTAGGATCTGGTGCCGCAAGGCGTGTAGGTTCGAGTCCTATTATCCGCACTTTTTAAATGCAATTATCTTATTTTTAGATAGTTGCATTTTTTAGTTTTAAATATTAGTCAGTATTTAGTCAGTAATTTTAAAAACCCTTGTTTTTTATTGATAATTATATTGGATTTTCGATAATTAAATGGAATTCATTAATGATTTTGAATTATTAACTAAATACTCTCAAAGGAAAAGTGCACTTTAGTTTGAAGACAGAAATCAAATATATCAAAAGAATTATTTAACATTATAAACTAATTATTATGAATTCACTTCTTCTATTAGCTTGATGTTGCTCTTCGGTGCATTCGATTCTATCTTTACAATTATTTACTAATTTGGTTTCTCCATAACCTTTTGATGTTAATCTATCCGAAGAAACACCCTTTTTAATTAGCCATTTTCGAGTTGATTTTGCTCGATTTTCAGACAAAACTTCGTTATACAAATACGTTTGGCGGCTATCAGTATGTGAATTGATTGCAATTTTCATAGTAGGATATTCCAATAACACCTCTAAAATTTTAGCCAATTCAATTGAGGCATCCTCACGAATATTATATTTGTCAAGATCAAAATAAATTTCTTTAATATGAAAAACTTTGGATAGATCGTTACCAGGCACAATTGGAATTAGGGTTTTCTCTATAGCCAAAGTCGTTTTAGTTTCTCCAGTATTATTAGGGATTTGAATTTTCTTTTCATCTGTAGAATAATCTGTTTTGGAAGCTCTAATATAGAACTCAGCACCACAATCTACGTATCCAAAATTGAATTCACCATTTTGATTTGAAATTTGAGTGCTATTTACCTGATAGTCCTCTGAAAATAAAGTAACTTCTGATCCAGGAAGAATTTCATTTGTTTGACTATCAAATACTGTCCCAGCTAATTGTTGTTCACAAGGGTAAATAATTGGTTTGTTTTGAATAAAACCATAAATATCATCATTCCCTAATCCTCCTTCTCTATTTGATGTAAAAAAACCTCGGTTAGTTTTATCATTTATGCAAAATGAAAAATCGTCCATATCACTGTTTATTGGCTCACCAACATTTAAAACTGCATGTTTTTTTTCAATATTTTTTAAATCTACTTGAAATACATCTAAACCACCTAATCCGGGCCGGCCATCAGAAGCAAAATACAAAATACCTGATTCGGATACGAAAGGGAAAGTTTCTCGACCTTCAGTGTTAATGGCTTTACCCATATTTATAGGAACTCCGAAAGTACCATCTGAGTTAATATCAACTTGATATAAATCAGATTTACCAAATGAACCTGGCATATCTGAAACAAAATACAATGTTTTTTCGTCGCGACTTAATGCAGGATGAGCAACTGGATATTCATCGGAATTAAAGGGTAATTCTTTTATGTTTTCCCATTCATCTTTTTTATTTTTTTGAGCACAATAAATTTTCAATAATACAATTCCAAGAGAATCTTTTCCTTTTCTACCTTTTAAAAAGTTATTTTTTGTAAAATAAACGGTGTTCCCATCTTTAGTAAAAACAGGGGTTGATTCATTAAATTTCGAATTTAATTTATTTGCAAATTTCACTGGATTTGAAACTGAGCCTTCTGCATCTATTGAAGCGCTATATACTGAAGTAAAAGGCAAACCTGTCCATGTATGGGTTCGTTTATGAATACCATTAGTTTCTCTTGAAGAAGTAAAAACAACTTGGTCTTTATAAAAAGCTGCACCAAAATCTGAATTTTTAGAGTTTATTGAAAGGGTCTGTAATTCAAATCTATTGGAATTTAGTGCTATTAACTTTCTATAATCCTTATTAGATTTAAGCAATTCTGCTCTTTGTTGTAAAGGTTTCAATAAAACGTATTCTTTCATTAACTTATCAGATTCTTCGATTTTTCCTGAAGATTTCATTGTCAAGGCATACCGATAATAATATTCTGGATTAGGTTGTTTGGATAAATCAAATAATTGTTTGTACCATTCAGCTGCTTTTATATAATTGGCATTAAAGTAATAGGAATCTCCAATTTTCTGACAAATTTCAGCATTAACATATCCTTTCTTAACTATTCGTTCATATGTTTTTATAGCATCTACATATGCTAATTTTTGAAGTTTTTTATCCCCACCCTTATCTGACTTTTCTTGACCAAATGCAGTAGACATAAAAATTAAAAAAAAGGTACTATATATTATATTTTTCATAATTTATACTTTTAAAAAAATCTTGGCGAAACAATTTTATCATTCTTACTAATAAGTTCATATCGAATAAATACTTCATGAGTCCCTGAGTTATATCTAGACATTGAGGTTATATCAAAATCATATCCATATCCAATAAATAATGCATCGCTAACTTGAAAACCAGCTAGGGAACTTACTGCTGCATCCCATCTGTATGCTGCACCCAAAACAAATTTGTTCATAAATAGTACATTTCCAGAAACATCTAATTGAATAGGTGCTCCGGATACTATTTTAGAAACTATTGAAGGCTTAAATTTAATCCAATCGTTAACATTAAATACATACCCGCCAATAACATAATAATTCATCCGTTGAGAATTCATTGCTATTTCATTGTCATTATAAAAGTTTGTTTCCATTAAATTTGGTACAGAAACTCCAAGATAATATTGATTGGTATGTAAATAAAATCCAACACCAAAGTTTGGAGATAAAGATGAGCTCATACTTTTCCATTTAGGATCATTTGCTTGGAAAGGGGTGACTTTATATTGATCAAAACTAAAAAAACTAGCACTAGCTTTGGCTCCAAAAGAGAATTTAGTTTTTTCATTCAAAAGAATAGTATAAGAAGCATCTGCAGAAAATGTATTTTGTTCTGTTGGACCAATACGATCCGAAATAGCAGAAAAACCAATTCCTAAGTTAGAACTTGGAATTGGTGTGTTAATAGAAAAAGTATTTGTGGTTGGCGCACCTTCAAAACCTATCCATTGTGTTCGATGTAAAGCCATTATGCTAAACACGTCTCTTGTTCCAGCATAGGCGGGATTTATTGAAATCGTATTATACATATATTGCGAGTATTGTGCATCCTGCTGCGCATAAATACTATTGATTAAAAACAGTATTAAAAAAATTAATTTTACTTTCATCTATACACTATTTAGTATGTTAAATATAAATATCCGGTTTTTTGCATTTGAATTCCACTTCTTTGCTTTGTATATTTTAATACATAATAATATTTTCCTTATGGTATTTATGTTTTCAAACTAAAGTAGACTTTTGATATGAGAGTAATTACTTACTAATTCAAATATAAATGTTTTTTTTGGATTTCTTAGTTTACAATAATTGGTCTCTTTTTATCTAAAAAAATAATTAATAAAAAATCCAATTTTTTTCTTAAAATAGTGTTGATTTTTATATTTTAAAAAATTATCTTTGCACCTTGAAAAACAAACCTAAATATTCCGTTTGGGAAAATTGATTTTCATAAGTCAAAATTAGCTATTTAATAAATACATAAGCAATGTCAAAAGTAATAGGAAAAGTATCGCAAATCATTGGGCCAGTAGTTGACGTAGTATTCAACGGTAAAGATGTAGAACTTCCAAAAATTTATGATTCACTAGAAATCACTAAAAAAGATGGTACATTATTAGTGCTAGAAGTACAATCTCA
>SHWW01000027.1 GCA_009693635.1 Flavobacteriaceae bacterium | reverse complement strand
GTAGTTTGATTCAGTATTAAATTTATTTGATATTTTTACCAATATATTAAAATTGGAAACGCCCTACCACCACCAGTTATTGTTTTACCACCTACCACCATTACAGTAGAACCACCACCGTCTCCTATTGCACAATCAATAACAGTTGCACCTTCCTTTTGAAAATGTCCTAATATACAGTTTGCAACAAGTGCTGGTGTTGGTCCGGTTGAAGAAGCACCTGCAAACCAAGAAGTAGTACCGTTTTTAAGTTTAACTCTACCTAAAAATGGATAACCTCTATAATCAACATCATCTAAATTTTTGTTTTGACCTTTTTCTATTATCAAACGACTCCCACCTGCTGCAATTTTAATATTTGGTGTTATTGCACCATTTTTCATAAAGTTACTACCATAACGAAGATCACGTTTACCATCGTTATATATAGCAGCAGTAATATTCCCACCTTTCTCAATTGGTTTTGCACCATAATATTTTCCGTCTTTAATAAAAATACCAGTTGGTTGTCCACTTCCCCAACCTCTATCTCTACGTTCAAACAATGACCAATTTATAAAATTTTTGTAATTTGGATTAGCTACAGTCCATGTAGGTAATCCCTTTACTTTATTAACAGGACCAAATTTGCCATCATATTCTAATGCCCCCGCATTAAAATAACCTGAACCACCAGTGCCAACTTCTCCGGCAACAAAATCATATTTTGTTGCTTTTCCTCCTACAGTACCAATTTCAACCGCACCATTTTTATCTTTAACCTCAGAAATATTTCCATGGCCAATATAAAATGTACTTATAAGTTGCAAATAAACTTTTCCTGCCCTTTTTACGTCATTTCCTTCTTTATCTTTAACAATATTTCCTTTTTTATCTTTAGCAATATATTGTGGATTTTGTATCGTAACCAATCCGCCAGAAGTAGAAGAAACTATATTTTCTGAATCAGATTTAACTACAGGTGGTTCATCTTTTTTCTCTTCTTTTTTTATATCTACTTTAGAAATATCCTCTGCTTTTTCTACTTTACCGTCCTTTACAATTTCACCTTTTTTCTTTGGTGCTGGTTTTTGTTTTGATTGAGTATTTGGGGTAGGTGTTGGTGTTGGAGTAGGTGTTGGAGTAGGTGTTGGTGTTGGAGTAGGTGTTGGAGTAGGTGTTGGAGTAGGTGTTGGAGTAGGTGTTGGAGTAGGTGTTGGAGTAGGTGTAGGTGTAGGTGTTGGAGTAGGTGTAGGTGTAGGGGTTGGAGTAGGTGTAGGTGTTGGAGTAGGAGTAGGGGTTGGTGTAGGAGTAGGTGTAGTTAAAGTTGTAACATTATTATTACCAGTAGTAGTGGGTGCAGTAGTATTAGTTTTTTTGTCTTTTTTTCCAGCATAGAACTCATTAAACACAACTTGAATTTCACTACTAGTCAAAGATCTACCTTTATCGGTTTCTAATCGGGCAATAGTATCTTCGGGAAGTTCTACGTCTTCAATATCATCTAAACCAACAGCCATTGTTTATCCAAATTTATTATTAAAACATTAATACTACTATAACATTTAACCATCAAACGAATCATCTGGAGCATTTGGTACGTCACTATCTTCTGGATTTTTAGGTGGTTCTTCTCCAAATTCATTTAGAGGCGCACCATCAGAAGAAGTTTGTTGTGGACCTGGACCTTTACTTTCTGCAATAGAACCATGATCTTCTGCAGCAGTAGCAGTTGCTAATTCTTCATCAGATGGTCCACCAGACGCTGCATTTAAAAATACAAGTGTACTTGCTAAACTATCTAACTCATTTTTTAATGATTTTAGTGTGGATTCTGCTGATAAAAAGGTTGGTAAATTTAATGCAAAGCCGGTTGGTCCAAGTGCAGTAGGGAATTGCGCTTGTGTTATCCCATCAATAACTTTAGCTAATACTTTACACAGTCCATTTAACCAAACAATTGTTTTATTTCCCAATAATGCAGGTTCAACTGCATTAACACCTAAATTTATTTTTTTTGCTTCCATTTCTATTGCGTTCTTAGCATCTAAAGTTATAGCGTTATCAGTAGCAAATCCAACACCAACTCTACTATATCCAATTATTTCGTTTTCTTTAGCGTTTAATATAATTCTATCCGAAGCAATTATTATCTGATTTCCCGCTGATTTAGTCTGTCTATATGAATCTATTTTATTATTTTTTAGGGCTTTATTAAGTCTTGAAGCAGGGGTAAACCGTACTGTTTGTTTTGAAGTTAACCAAATAGAAGAATCATCTTTATCTATATCTTCAATAATAAATTTGTTGTACCGTTTTTTTGGTGGATTAGTTCCATTTGATATAATGGTTATGGGATTTCCAGATGCACCTGCACCCGCAGTCCATGATGGATATACTGGATAAGGTTTACTGTCATCTATTGTAGAACCAAATCGAATAGATTGTCCCCATCTACCTTCAAAAATAATATCGCCAGGATACGGTTGAATTGGATAAACATCATTTCTTTCTGGAAAATAAGCATCTATTGTTTTATTTATATTTCCTTTATCTTTTGTTTTAATTGTATTGCCGTCTTGTGCTTTTTTTCTTGTTTCTGCATCACGAGGACTTAAAGTTTTGGGTACATCGGTAACACCAGGTAAACCATTATGGTGAACAGAACTTTGTATAGAAATTGGGTGTGTATAATAATATTCTTGACCAGGACTAATAGCGTTGGCGTATGGACCAGTTGACTTAGTAACCATAACTATTTCACCAATTATAGGTATATGTTTTATATTTGAATGAAGTGGGCGTGCTTCAAAAAACGCAGTTGAAGGCTGAGAACCAAAAGCACCAATTAATTTACATCTTATTTTATAAAGTCTTGAACTGTCAATATCAGAATAATCTACGTCTATAACCTCAGCGGAAGCGTACTCATATTCATCACCATTCATTATCGTTTTTTGTGGATTTAGTGCCAATTTGATTTTCCTCTTGTTCTTCCTGAATTTCCTGAATTCCTTTTAATAAGGCTTCTTTTTCATCATCAGTCAAGAACGAATTAGATTCTTCCGTTTTGTTACTCATAGCACGTTGTACAACCGCTGCCAATTTAACTAAATGTTCATCATTCTTAACTGACACTTCCATAAAATCTTTAATTGTTGGAACTAACATACTTGCATCACTTATATTTGTTATAAGTGGTTTTAAATCCGCAATTAATAAATTAATTTGGCGGTCTTTTTTCTTCTGATTATCGTAAATATCTTTTAGTAAATCAGAAAACTTTTTGTTTCCGAACAGTTCTTGATCAAAGCTCATATCAATAAATATATTAGTTATTAATAATATCTTGGAAATTGTACCAAGACAAATTTGTTATGTTATTTCCATCACGGTATTCTTTATACAACATAGCGTAAATAATTTTAATTTTTGTAATTACATTAGTTATATGCTGTGAACTAATACCTGTTCTTTCACGTATTAAAATATAAATTGCTTTTTTATTATAATTCTCTATGTTTTCACGAGTTTTAAATAAATAAAGTATAGTATCTGCTACTTGTACATCTCTTTTTTTAGAAAAAATTAAAGGTAAATACCGTTCTACAACTTGAACAAACAAATCAATAAAATCTTTACGTTCTTCGATTAAATCGGCTCTAACTTTTTCATTAACTATATTTCTCTCACTATCAATTGTTTCCATTCCCTGACTACGTTTGAAGTGATAATAGTTTTTATTGTTTTCTGCAATTAAATAATTCTTAGCAACAATAGAAAAATAAGAAAACGCTTTACCACTTTCTGCTTTATATTTATGAATTTTTTCATGTAAAAAAGAAACCACTTCGTGTTTAACATCTTCGTGTGAAACATCAAAATTATAAAATTTGAATCGATGAATCATTAT
Organism: Flavobacteriaceae bacterium; assembly: GCA_009693635.1. Lineage (GTDB taxonomy): Bacteria > Bacteroidota > Bacteroidia > Flavobacteriales > Flavobacteriaceae > Flavobacterium. The sequence continues at coordinate 20,900 of SHWW01000027.1, read as the reverse complement.
TTCCGCAAGTTTGTAAAATGCAGGATGAATTTTTTTAGTATATATTATATTACGTTGTATAATATCATCCGTAGTATTGTACTCAACAATTGAGTCTTCCGTTTCTTGAGTAAAATACATAGTTTGTTTAACTTTCGGCTTTACTTCCACCTCAATCGTAGGTACTTCCTTAGTTACTTCCTTAGTTACTTCCATTTCAATCTCACTCTATATTTGAAAACATACCAACTCTTTTACTATTAGTTTCTTCATCTTCTTCAATTGGTTTTTCATCAAAGTAATAATTTATATCGTTTATTATTTTCTTCAATTCTTTGAAAAAATAACCAGTTTCATCGTCTGCTTCAAACGAACCAATTCTATCTAATTGTTTTAATGCAGACCTATGAGATTGTACTCTATTTCTAAGTGACAATACAAATTCTTGATTTTCTAAAGCAATTTCTTCTAATTCTGTGTATTTTTTGTTTAGGTTATATATAACATATCCTGCCCCACACAATAAAAGTAACAGTATATACACTAATATAGTCATAAATTATCCCCTTGCGTGTTTAGGTTGTATAATTGTATCGATTACACCTAAGTCCAACGCCTCTATTGGTGCAATGTAAAAATCTTTAATTGTAGTTGTTTTCCACCATTCAACATCTTTTTTGGAATTTGTATCCATAATATCTAAAAGAATGTCTTCTAATTTTTCCATATGCTGAACATTCGCTTTCATATCGGAAGATTTACCGTAAATATCAGAAGACATTTCGTGAAACATTATTGTACTATTCTTAGATGCAGCACGAATACCTGTTCCAGCACATAGAATAAGAGCAGCAGCGGACATTGCACACCCACGTACAATTGTATTTACTTTAACATCTAAACTTTGAATGTAATCAATAATACCCAACGCTTCGTATACAGAACCACCCGTTGAATTAATAACAAGGTTAATTGGGTCATCTTTTTTACTGTCTTCTCTCATATGTAAAACTGCTCTAATCCGAGTAATTAAATCATAAAGAGTACCATCCATTATTTCACCAAACAAAAGAACACTTGAAGCATTTACGTCTATACCATAATCCATTTGAGTAGTTGCTTCTTTCCATCGTAACGGAATATCTTCTTCTTGCTTTGTAGTTTTTTCAATTTTATTATTTTCTACACTAACACCGTCATCATAAAAATCTTCCATATAACTACTCCAGTATATATAATAATAATATTCTATGAAGAAATTCCTCTTCTATAAGATTGAATCGGAGGTTCTCCGTAGAATACTTTTTTCTCTTCTTCGTCAACTTCAAAGATACTCATTTTTTCCTCATTTTCCAAGTCTTTTTTTTCTATAACCGTATCTATATCAACTACTTCCGTTATTTCTTCAGTTGTAACAGTTTCTATTTTGGAAACGGTTACGGAATCTGTTATTTGGGATTCTACGTTTATCCTTTCTTTTTCCGTATGTCTTAAATGATTTGCAGCAATTATTAAAGAAATCGCCAATGGGTCAAACACAGAAACAAGAACAAGTATAAACCAATTTACAATAATATCCATAGGTTTTCCTGTTAACCTACTTAGATAAAGTAATGGACCTATTTCAGAACTAAATGTTGAATTTTCCAATACTAATTTTTGTTGCTCTAATAAAGCAACTGAATCCGATAAACCAATAGATTTTTGGTTAAGTTGGGAAATTTCTCCATTTAAAGTTTGTGTAGATTGATCAACAGATTGAATATTTTTTTGTAAACCGCGAGTTCCTTGCTTCTGAGTTAATTGAGAAGTTAGTGAACTCTCTTGTGAAAGTCTAAGTTTATCATATGAGAAAATACGTTCAGTTTTTTGTTTAACTAACGTATCTATTTGTGTTTTTTGTTCCGTGAATATTTTTTTCTTTTGTTCAAGAAGAGCAATCTTATTTTGTGTTTCATAAATAGATTTTGCTGTTTCTTGGTATGAGTTGGTAAGATAACCGTAAACACCAACAGAAGTTAATATCATTAAAACAACTGCGGATGTAATTAGATATAGCTTGAACGCTGTTTTTAACGTTTTATAATGGTCATGTAAAAAAGTAATAACAACTAATTTTGAAAATTCAAGCATAGCAGCCATTCCAATAATTGACCATGAACCACCCGAAAATAATTTGGATATTCCATAAACAGAATAGTATCCAGAAAACGATGCTAAACCTATTGCACAAAACCAGATAAGTGTCTGTAATGACAATAATTTGAATTTCATCAAATTCTCACTATGGTTCTAAATTTTGCATTAAACTAACAAGTTCTTGACTTATTGATAATTCCGAAAGATAAGCTACACCTTCTTTTTGCATCAGTTGTATTAATTTTCTACCAACTTGATTTTGTAATGGAGCTTCTAATATACGCTTGCCCTTTCTAAAAAGTTGAAGCATCATATCATTATATTCTTCAGAATCAGAAGCGTATGATTTGTTGTTATCAACTATATGAAGATGTTGATTACCGAAGTAACTTTGGAAAGCACCAATATTGTGTTGAACTTCTTCCCATTTCTTAGCTACTATCATGGTTGGTACTTTTCTTGGACGCATTTGATTTCTTTGTTGAGCAATATCTAATGAAGTATTTACCATTACCATATCAACATCGTATCCCAATGAGTGCAAAATACTTGAAACTTTTTGAATTTTAGGTAAATCTGCACCAGTTCCATCAATAAAAACAGGTAAACAGCCATTAACTATCTGATAAAATTGATTTGCAGCCATTAATTTTGCCTTTTCTCGCTGAAACATCTGTGTTGCATATATGTCAGAAGATGGATCCATTACCAACGGAAGATTATTTTTATTAAGTAAATACTCATAAAAAGTGTCAGAATTAACTATTTTTACCCCAAATGGACTAATTCCACCCCCGTTTGTTGTACCAGTTAACCCCCCTAACACGAATCCCTTACCAGATCCTGGCCCACCACCAAGAAATACTGCTTTGAATATGTTCTTATCGTGAACACTTTCTTTAATCATACTTTCTATAATACGTTTCAGCTTAATCATAGTTATACCCATTATTTAAGAATACTACGAATAAATATAAAAACTTTATTTTTTAATGACTTTTAGAAGTGCTAACTCTTTTTGTTTAGTCTCTAACATAATGTCAACATCTAAACCGTAAGTGTTCGGTAATATGTCTATATAATCTGAATGTGCTTGTGGTTTTATTTTACTATCATTTTCATGCAGTGCTTTACTTTCTGAGTAGTGTACAACGGGTGTTATAGTACCCCACGTCGATGTGGCGAGTCTTAATGCGTCTTCCTCGGATAAATCACCCGTACAGAACTTATGATGGTGGTAATCGAATACAATAGGAATACCAATAGTATTATGAATTTGCATTAAGTCTTTAACAGAATACATACTTGCTTTATCATCGTTCTCTACTGTCAGTCTTGATTTAACAGAATCCGATAACATATCGAATTTGCGGCAGAAGCGTTTCATAGTTTCTACTTTGTCACCGTATGCACCGTTACAATGAATGTTAATTTTGTTGAACGGTGTTTTAGATAAACCCATTAAGTCAAATATTTTACCATGTAATTCTAAATCTATAATGGTTCTTCTAACTACATCGTCATTTGGAGAACCTAACACATTGAATGGACCAGGATGGCAAGTAATACGTACATTGTTTTCTTGTACGAATTTACCGATACGTTGAAGTACAATACGGATTAAATGAATTTGCGGTAAAGTTTCTAAATCATATTCAGAAGCCCAAGGGAAAATATCAGATGAAACACGAAAAAAATAAATATTATTTTTAACATTCCACTTGAGAATCTTTTCTAAATCAACAACATTTTTGTATGCAAGTTCAGACGCATAACTTACACCTTTAGTTAAAAAAGTTTTTTTAATCATAGAACGATTTGTGGTAATTTTTTCTTTACCCAATGTCATGTTAATACAAGCGTAACCAAGCATAAAAAATCCGTATAAAGTTGTAATATGACAATATACGGAATTTATTAGAATTTTGCTATTGCTAGTACGTTTTGGATTTGTCTATCACCACTTGGATTAAATCTTGAGTCAGGAACGGAATCGGCTGTTTTTTTACTTAGCACATTGATGTTACTTATTCTATCAACTCTAAACAACTTCCAACCAGGAACTTCTGTTAAAGTTTTACCAGCTGTTTGCCATACACGTAAATATTTTTTACCGTCAGTTAAGCCAAAACAAACAGGAATTATTCCAGTTCGCCAACCAGGTGAGTTTTCTCTATCACCTTTGTAATATATTGCTATTATTTTTTTATCATTAACAGCATTAATCAGAACAGAATCTTGAGGAGCTGCTTCAGTAAGTAGTAATATTTCGGTTAAACTTATCATAACCATAAATATACAAAAATAAAAAACCCCCAACTTAGTTGGAGGTTTGTTTGGGTTTCACCCCTTTTCCCATTCCGTAGGAAATTTTTATGATTTTTTTCGTTCACATGGTAGTTGGCCAGTTAACTTCCATTTATTGAAAATTACCAACTGTTCTTCTGTGAGTAAACCTTCAATCAAAGAAAGTGTAGTTTCATTGCATTTTTTCATATTAACTTGAAATACAAGTTGTGTTTCTTTAGCAAGTTTAGCATATTCTTTTTTAATCAATTCAACTTGCTGACGTACTAAAGAATCTCTTTCGAATCCTTTATATTGAGCCAACTTTTCTGCTTGTTGTTTTCTCAATGATTCCATTGTTGTTTTTAATTTTAACTTACATTCCATTTCACAAGTACGAGATTCTTTTAAGATAAATTTAATTTTATCCATTTGTTCTTGTGAAAGATTTAAGCAAGGTAAAACTGATTCAATAGGAATTCTTTTTGTTATTTTTACAGAATCTTTTACACCAATAGGTGTTCTTTTTTCAAATGAAGTTGTATCTTCAACTTTTGTTAATTGTTCTTGACAACCAAATCCAGTTAATGAAAATAAAAACAAGGTAATCACAATAATGTTATGTCTCATAACATAAACTCCATAAATTTTTAAAATTATAAACATCACTAATAAATATGTTTATCTCTTTATTTTAGTTACTATTCTCGGTTTTTTTTCAACCGTGGTCTGTTTATTTTTTTTGTTATGGTCAGTACTAATTTTTCTAACACTTTTTCTTTCAATTTCATCAGAATGATTTGCTAAAGCAGCAATAATAGCTTTCTTATCTTCAAGTTCAGTTAACACTTCTATAAACTGATGTCTGTAGTATAACCAAACCGCAAGTAACACAGCTAGAAATACACCAAATAATAAAATTTCATTTACATACAACATAACCAACTCCTTAATTTTTTATATAAAATATATACGTATCTTCTTTAATTTTTTTAGCTGTAACATTATTAAACTTGGAAAACTGATGTAGTAACAAGAATCCAGTATTATATTTAAAATCTTCAAATTCTTTTACTTTAATTGTAAATATTACATTATCTGAAAATTTTAAACATTCTTTTAGTACGGCATCTATGAACTGATATTGTTTTTCTTTATATTTTGGTTTATCAAAAATACCTGTAATCAAAGTCCAATTATAACGTTCTTCTGTAACAGTATCTATAAAATTTTGCATTGTTTCTTGCAATGAAATCCATGGGTGAGTTCTCTCATCTGGACTAAAATCTGTGAAAAATGTTTTGATTTTACTGTCAACATCTACTGCGGTGTACTCAATATCTAATTCAAATTCATCTAAAATTTTAAGAATAGTATTACCACTACTGCAAGCACCAAAGTGTAATAAGCTTTCGTCTTGTCCTATTCCACAAAAAATAACTTCTTCTAAAAGTTTATAATTATCATCCATAACTACCACCCTAAAGCTAAAAAAATGTTTGGAAAATTTTCTTTGAATATATCTTTAATATTATCTGCGATATGTCTGTGTTCGAGTTGTGTATCATGTGAACACCGTAAGTCAAGATAGTGAATCCAACTACGAACAGAACCTTTCATATACATTGTTGTTTCAGTTGCGAGTGGAAGAACATCACGTGCAGTTTCTCTTGATACACCCTCATCGATTAAGTATTGATATAATTCTTTACTTTTTTCTAAATGGTTATCAACCATTTTACTTAAAGTATAATCTAAAATAATTTCTTCTGAGCTTTGTCTGTTTGTTTTTCCTTGTTTACGCAATTCTATTTGTTGAACGTCTGTTGCTGTTGAATATCTTTGAGAAAATTCTTGAAAAGAAAAACTACGGTGGCGTAAAATTTGAGCTGCAATACTTCTGCGAGTAACTATCGAAACTGTCATATCTACCATTTCAAATGGAGACCAGTGTTTATGTTTAATTAAATAACTTATGAGTTTAGACGATGAATCCATATTCATCTGATTAGACGGATTACTAACTCTTGCACAATAAGAAATTAATTCTTCGGGTGTTGTTAACCCACTCATCTCTGGAAGAGTAATCGAAACTAATTTTACTGACATAACTTATTTTTTACCTTTATCCTTGTTTATTTTTATCAATTTTATATAAATAGTATTTTTATCTTCAGATATAATTACCGAATGGTTTCCTGAATATAATATTAGTGTCAACCATTTTAAAAATTTATTTATATCTGTGTTTATTGGGTCATTCCAATCGTTAGGAGAATTATTTTTTTTACTACCACTACCAAAAATATTATCTGATTTTTCTGAATTATAATCAGGTGGTATAATAAAATCATCTTCTTCGTCACTTTCTTCAAAATCTTTTTCTTTAAATTGTTGTTCTTTTATTTTTTGTAAAATTTCGTGAAGTATGTGTGAATCATATATTTGTAGAAATCTATCTACAAATATATATTTTTCTTTTTTCGATAGTTTTTCATCACGAACCCCTTTCAAATCAACTTCAAAATAGTTGAGCATATATTTAAGTTTACGTTCTTGCTTTGTCATTAGTTTGCCTTTTTATAGTATCAATAACTTCAACATATTCATAATTACCATGTTGTATTTGTACCATGGAATATCGTTTAAGTTCGTTACAAATTTTTTCGTTTGATCCATAATTACTTGCAATATTAAGCATCGTGTTTTTTAATGGACAATTTTGTTTAGCTATAGTAATTGGTGTTCTGAAAAGAAACCACATACTTATAAAACCTATAATGAATGAAGTAACTAATTCCATTTTCATCTCCAATTTATACAAAATTTCCTTTTCAATAAATAGAATACAAACAAAAAAACGAGAGAAAAATGGTCGGTATATTTAATATCTCTCGTTTAGGTATAACTGAAGTTTATACTGAAATTCCTTTATTCTTTAATTCAGAACAAACCAATCTCGATACTTTCTTCCAATAGTGTTTGGTAGCCCCTTTTGTATGTCCATGTGGACCACCGTTCCACTTTCTCGCTAATATCTCCATTTCGGTCATCGTAATGGTTTCCCAGTTAAGTTTGGGATTGTAGAAATTCTGATAAATCCAAAACATTTGTTCAGACTTATCAGGATTTAACCTGTCTTGTAAAGCAAATTGTTTATGTATTCCCTTTGCTTTACAGATGCGATTCACTTCTTTTACCATTATTGGTAAAATTTGAACTATTCCAAGTGAACCATCCTTTGATCGTGCGGTTGCATTGCCCTTAGACTCAACCCAAACGATAGATGAATATAACACATTCTTAACTATTGCTGACTTAATCTCAGCGTTTTTGTTTACTACGGAAGTCATAGTTACTATAGGTAAACAAAAAACAAGAAAAAAAGATGTTATAACTCGTTTACATTTGTTAGTCATAATTTATGTCCTCATTTATGGATAATATATTTAACTGACCATTTCGTTGAAGTCAACGTTATGGTTAAAACATATACCGACCATATTTTTCTATGTAAAAGAACGATGTACAAATATAAGCAAAAAGATAAATATTAACAAATTAAATTTTTCCTAATAATTTTATCTCTAGTAGTATATACTATATAATCTAGTATATAATATTAATATATAATAATAAACACTTTTCTCTGTGTTCACACCTTTCCCGTGTTCACTGGCAATATACAAAAAAAATGAATACAAAACAAGAACTTTTTTTCACCAAGTCAAAATATTTGGATATTTTCTCATATTTTTTACTGCGGATTGAATATAAAGATACTTAGAGTTCTGATACAGGAAGGTAGAACCACCACCATCGCAATTTATTGCATCTCTACAACCAAGTTCCAGTAATCGCTTCGGCATATCAATTATTCGTATGGAAGAGTTAATATAGATAAACACACTATCGGGATGATGACTACCAAATACTGTTCTAGGACGTTTAGCGAGAGTAAACTTGTTGTTGGGTATCTTTTGTGGTATACTATCTTTAACAATCAATGGTGTCCCCGCAACGATGTATTTTGACCATATTGTTGGTACATTAGTATGGTGATTGAAATGTAAATGTGAACTAACATTAGGAACGCCTAATTCGTTTGAATAATCGATTGATACAAACGGCCATAATAGCGGATTATTTGGATTAAATCTAATAGTATCTTTATAAGGAGGAACAAACGTTTTATTAGTAAAAAAAGATAGGTTAATCATGTTTTTTACTTTATATTTGGAAACAAACCAAGACGGATGCTTTAATCCTGAACTAGATAATAACCTAACCTTATTCAACGGAAGTTTAATTACCCATTCTTTTGAATACGCTGTGGTGAACATTAGCATCACCAATATTATTTTTGTTATTTCTTTCATTTTTATAAGTATGTTTCAAAAAAAATAAAAATATTATTTGGAATGAATTGAATCATTTTGTATGTTTGTACATGATTATTAATAACAATTATTTAAGGATTATTTATGGCGTACTACCTCGCTAAAGTACAGTTTGAAATTACTAACGATAATGGTAAAGTGAGAAACCATTCTCGCAGTTACATGGTTAACGCAGTATCGATTACCGACGCTGAAGTTCAACTAACCAAATACTTGTCAGCAAGTGTTGAACCGTTTGAAGTTAAAACTATTTCAGAATCAAAAATCGTGGATTACATCAATGAACAAGAATGATTTCAAAAAAATGCTAAATGAGTTTGAAGAAGAATTTATTAAAGTAAACAATTCAGAAAACTTACAGCAGTTAAAAGAGAATTATATTAAATTAGAATTAGTACGTGAAAACATATTTGATTCTTTATTTGAGAAAGTTCAAGACACAGAAGAACGTGGAGAATTTCTAAAAATATTTTCCAAGTTTGAATATGAAATACCATATCAGATTCCTTTGTTTAGTGATGATGATATGGATCAGGTTGACTCATTATTTGAAGATTTCAATGGTTACTTTCAAAGATTTGGATGTTTAAACGCTGAACAAATTATTTCATGGAGTGATACCGAAGTTCTTTTTGACGATGAGTTTGGCAACATTGATATAGTAACTCGACCCGATACTCTGGTGGGAAAAGCAGAATAACCTTAATAAAATAAAGTCCAACAATCTGTTGGACTTTTTTGTTTTTGGTTGTTATTATAAAAAAACGTATATTTGTGTGTTAGTGATTTACAAATGAAATAAAAAATGGAGCTTAAAAATATGAGTACGAGTATGAAAAGATTAGCATGTGAAGGAAATAATCCATTAAGTAAATATTACCACACAGATCCATGTGATCAATACGTTAAAGTAGCTGATAACGTAGTTAAGGTTATTTGTTGGAAATGTACTTCCAAGGGAGTTCCTGCACCAAATAATATAAACAAATCAAATGCAGCAAGTGGGTTTCTTCGTGGTTGGAAATTTATGAAAGAATTCGTACATCAGAACGGTACGGTTTATCATAAGGGTGTAGAACAACCAAGTTTACATGGTACACTTGAACCAACGCCATTTAAAAAGATCAAACCTCGTAAAATAAAACCTACATTGGATGATAAAATTCAAGAAGAGTATAACAAAAAATTAAAAACTAAAAAATCTAAATCAAAAAAATCATAAGGAATATTGTTATGAACATCTGGCTAACGGTAAAAGAGTTATCCAACGAACTTCAGTATTCCGAACAATACGTTCGTTACTTAATAGCAGGTAGAAGTCGCAAATATGGTGATAGAACCCGCAAGGAATCCCCCAAGATTAACGAAAAGTATATACGTAAGATAACTAACGGTAGACGAGTTAAATACTTAATACACAGTTCTATATTGGAAACATTGAAATGAAAAAGAAACTTCCAACAAAAACAAAAACTTCAAACGGTATTTATGAATATAATGTGTTTGATAATGTATGGGGTTCAAAAAGAGCACCAAGTAATTATGAGTTTGCAGTAGTTTCGTATGAAGGTGGTTCAGATGAGCCAACTGTATTTGCAATTGAAAAGACTATGGATGCTGCGGAAAAAAGAAAAATCTATTGGACTAAACAAAGTTTCACCAACTACAACATAGAAATCGTTCCAATAGAAGATATTACACAAATGTAATTTTTACTTTGATATTATCAGCGTATTACGTATATTTGTAATGTAAGATTAAGAACAACCAACACGGATACGGAAATGACAAACGAACAAAAATTTACAGTAGATATGATAAAAGGCAACCATACATCGTGGACTGAAGAAGCTAAAATTACAGTTAACGGTACAACAGTTAAAATACATCGTTATAAAAAAGAACCAGCAGATGTATGGGTACAAACTTCAAAATTTGCTAATAGAGTAGCAGAAAATCTAGAAGTTAATGATGCTATAAATTTTGCAAATAATATTTTGGTAACGTTATAATCAATAAAAAATAACTTTGGTATTTCAAATAAATTCACTAGCTTTGTATGTAAGAGTAAGAACAACCAATTAAACAACCAACAAATTAGGAAATAAAACAATATGAGTACGATTCAAGAAAAAATTCAAACATCTCCGTCATTACGTCCGGAAAATCTTATTATATCAGATGTTAAATGGAAATATTTAGTACGTTCCGTGTTACGTGGTAACAACCTTATGATTACAGGCCCTGCTGGCTGTGGTAAAACACTTGCAGTTTCAACTGTTGCTAAAGCTATGGAAAGACCGTTCTTTTACTTCAACTTAGGTGCTACACAAGATCCGCGTTCTTCTCTTATCGGTAATACACACTTTAACAAAGACACCGGTACTTACTTCGCTGATTCTACTTTTGTTCGTGCTATTCAAACAGAAGGTGCTGTAATTTTATTAGATGAGCTTTCAAGAGCACATCCTGAAGCAAGTAACATTCTTATGACTGTGTTGGACGAAACACAACGTTACCTACGAGTTGATGAGTCACCATCATCACCAGTGGTAGAAGTTGCAAAAGGTGTGTCATTCCTTGCTACCGCTAACATCGGTGTTGAATATACAGGTACGAGAGAAATGGACAGAGCATTGAAAGATAGGTTTATGATTTTAGAAATGGACGTGCTTACCAAAGAACAACAAGCATTACTTATTAAACAAGTTTGTCCAACCATATCAGAATCAGTTATCAATATTCTAACTGGCATCTATAATCAAATTCAGAATGAAGTCGAGTCTGGTGCTGGTAAAATTTCAACTGGTATATCAACACGAACCATACTTGCGGCATCTTCATTGATTTGTGATGGATTTTCTATAAAAGATTCAATAGAAGTTTGTGTATTTCCTTACTTCTCAAATGATGGCGGTTTAGATTCTGAAAGAACATATGTTCGCCAAATTGTTCAAAAGTTTATTCCAGATGAGCATTTGAAAGATGATAATATGTTCAATGAAAAGGATGCAGTAATCGAAAGTCCTTTCTAATTAATGACTTACAAAAAGGAGGCTTAGAGCCTCCTTTCTTGTTTTTAATTGTGGCGAATTTGCCATAATTAAAAATTGGTTGTTATCAGAAAAAAACGTATATTTGTATGTAAGATTAACCCACACTCAAACGGAAATAGATATGAAGAAGAAATCAACAATAAGTATTTTGAAATCGGCCATTGCTCGTACTTCAAAGTTTTGGGATACACAATCAACCAAAACTGACAAGTCTAACTATTGGTTACGTGGTTCTATTTTTGATAAAAAAGAATCTATGTTTAAAGATAGAACAGAAAAGGAATCAAGGTTTGACCATTTTGCTTTGGCACAATATCAACGTGCTATTACAAACTTCGTTCACATTATGACAGGTAATAAAGATATAACAGTTAAGTATACTGCAAATGGTAACAGCTATACTGATGGTAAAACTGTGACTCTTTCTGCTTCTATTAAAGAGAAAGATTTTGATTCTAATGTTGGTTTAGCTTTACATGAAGCAAGTCATATTATTTATACCGATTTCAGTTTAGCAAAAGAAAGTATTTGGGGATTAGATTCATTTTTAGATAATACCGATAAACTTACTTCTACTGAAAAGATTAAGTTAAACGATTCATTTGGTACAAGACAAAATTTCAAAACTATTATTAATATAGTTGAAGACTTGTTTATTGACGCAATGAGTTATGCAGCAGCTCCTGGTTATCGTTCTTATTACCAAGCACTTTATCATAAATTTTTTGGTGATGAAAAAATCATCAAGGGTATGCGTAATAAAAAGTATATGGAAGTAAACTTTGAAAATTACATATTTCATTTATGTAATGTGCGTAATCCAGAAAGAAATCTTAAAGCACTTCCAGATTTAGAAGCGATTTGGAATAAATTAGATTTAAGTAACATTCGTAGATTAACTACACAACAAGACAGAATAAATCTAAGTACCGATATTTTAATTACTATTCTTAAAAATGTTTTGAATAGTGAAACTCAAACTAATTCAAACAATACAAATCAAGAACAGCAATCGGGTAGTAGTGAGTCTGAAGGTAATGAAGGTAGTGAAGGTAATGAGTCTGAAGGTAATGAAGGTAGTGAAGGTAATGAAGGTAGTGAAGGTAATGAGTCTGAAGGTAGTGAGTTAAAAATTAGTGATTCAGATGGTGATAATAGTGAATATGCATTAACTGAAAAACAAATTAACCAACTTGAAAAAATATTTGAAAAGCAACAAAAGTTTATTAACGATGATGTTCAAAAAACAAAATTAACAAAAGACGCTTCACTCCAAGTTGAAGCACTTTCTTCATTGGACATTACAGAAGTTATGACTGCTAAACACTTGAATAATGAATCTTCTACTTTCAAAGGTGTTAAAACACTTGTTATAAATAATGTTACCGAAAAGTTTATGAGATCAGATATTGCTCGTGGATTTGGTTTGTCTATACATTCATGGTATGCTCGAAGTGAAAGTTTAGAGCACGCTATTTCTCTCGGTAAAGTTCTTGCAAAGAGACTTCAAGTTAGAAATGAAGAGCGTTCATTAGCTTCTAAAAGACTAAAATCTGGTAAGATCGATAATCGTATGTTGCACGAAATTGGCTTTGATAATTACGATATTTTCAAGAAAGTAAATGTAAGTCAATACAAACCATCTTATATTCATATTTCAATTGACCAATCGGGTTCAATGTCAGGCGAAAGATTTGAAGAGTCTGTAAAGTTTGCAACTATGTTTGCGGTTGCTTCTAAATCTATTAAAAATCTTCATGTTGTTATAACAGCTCGTTCAACGTTTCATAGTGGTGGTAATAATAAATTGAAAGATACGCCTTATATTGTTTACTTATTTGATTCTAAAAAACATAACATTAATGATATTAGAAGAGTGTTTAAATATATAAAAACATCGAACCTAACACCAGAGGGACTTACATTTGAAGCGATTCAAAACGAAGTTATGAAAAGTTCAGTAAATACAGATGCTTACTTCATTAACTTATGTGACGGAGAACCTTGTGTTGACTATAATGGGTTTATATACAGAGGCGATGACGCTAAAGCACACTCACGTAAACAAGTGGATAAAATGAAACAACGCGGTGTTAACGTTATGAATTACTTCTTTGGTGGTCAATATGAGTATAGTAAGTTCTTAAAAACGTATCCTAAAAATTCATATATGTTAAAGAATGCAGAAGAAGTTAATTCAATAGTTAAGATTATGAATCGTGAACTTTTGAGTGGAGCAAGTAAGCAAAATGATTAAGACTAAAAGACTGAGGAGCTTAGATAGAAAGTTACCGATGCTAAAATCATCGGTAACAACGATAAACATATCGAAAAAGAAAACTACAAATAAACAAATTGACATAATTATACATGAAACATATAACTGGTGTGTAAAAAATTTAGGTATGAATCCACACAAAGATTTACCTATGGTTTCTTGGGATTGGAAATCGTTCGGACAAGCTGACCTTGAGAAGCAGTTTATAGCAATGTATGATGCTTCAATAAACGAAATCAGTATAAAAATAACAGGTCATCGTACATTAAAGAATCTTGTAAGAACGTTTATACATGAATATGTACATTATTTACAACCGGAACAAGGTGGTTGGTATGATCGTTATGATAAAAAATTCGGTTACGATAATAACCCATATGAAATAGAAGCGTATTACATATCAGATTTATATGTAAACGATGCCGTTAGTTATGTTATGAAAAAAACATAAAAATATAAATATTGGTCCCATCGACTAACGGTTAGGTCACTACCCTTTCAAGGTAGCTGCACGGGTTCAAATCCCGTTGGGACTACACAATTTACAGGAGAGTTTTGATGCGGCACATAACAAAAGAAGATTTAGAGCGTATGATTATAGTAGCAAAGGAAGTATTGACAGAAAATCCCAATGACACATGGGTCGAGAAGGGCTTGAAGGAAATGCAAAAAGAAGTTAGAAGATTAGACGAGCAAGCTATTAAAACGAAATAATAATTATTGTATATTTATAGTGGATTAACTATTTTTAAATGATAGAGAATAAAATGAAAGACATGAAAAAAATGAAAGACCTTGTTAGTGAAGGTAGAGAAATGCAAAACAAACTAACAAAATTAATTAATGGTAAGTTAGATGAAGGTACTACAAAGCAAGTAAACGAACGTGGTCAATATGTTTGGGGTATGGTTAAACCAGACTTAGACACAGCAAGTGGTTTGGTATATGCAGCAGACATTCCGTTTACATTAGAAGATATATTTGAACTATATGACACTTATACAAAAACTGTTAGAATGTTATCAGCGTTTGCTTCACATCATCGGGGTTCAATACACATTAATCCAATAATTGAAATTGATATTCCAAATGAAACAACAGCACACCAATTTACTGGTTCAGAAATTAAGTCTCTCTATCAATTTGCAATGGCAAATAAAGATGCAATAGTATCACGTAATGATGCACAAATAATGAGTCAACCACAATCGAAAACTCCATTTGGTGTGAATTAATTTACTAACAAATAGTTAGTGAAATATATAATCACCAAGAATGTTCTTGGTGATTTTTTTTTATCTTTGGTATTATGTTATAAATCCTTATATTTGTAGGAGTTAAATGAGAATGAGATGGTTCATAAATTCAATAAAAAATGATGACTTTGAGGAATTACCTATTATGTTAGATAGATTAAAAAAATGGATAATAAGACCAACTGGTTTGTTTATTGGTGATATAATTTATATGCCAGTTCAACGTGGGTTTGCTAGAAGAAAAATAACTAAAAAGTTTTACAATTGGAAAGAAGGTGTTTGGTTTGTTTCATTAGATGATAATGGTACACCAATGGATATTCCTTATGAATATGCAGTAGAAATTAGACAAATTTATTATACACGTAAGATTACTGAAACGATCGGTACGTATATCAATAATATGAATAATAAATTAAATAATATTAATGATAAATTAAATAAATAAAAGGATTGGTTATGAGAAGAGATTTAACTAATAAGCTCGATGAAGTCGCTGATGATATTTATTGGGATGGTTATGCGGACGGTATTGCTGAGTATAAAGAACTCGTTATAAGTTACATGGAAGAAATTGAATCTAACAGTAATCGTTCAATCTTTGACGCTTTAGAGTGGGAACTGATTGATATGTATGATATTCCAACAGAATTGAATGCTAAACCTGTAGAAATTGAAAAAATAGAATTTACAGGTAGTACAAGTATGTTTGAAAAACTATTAAATATTTTAGGTGGTAAGGGAAGGTAGTTATGGACTCAACTTTGTTTGAATATGTATGGCTTGACGGTTATAAACCAGAACCAACACTTCGTAGTAAAATTAGAGTTTCCGATGGATCTACACCATTACCTTGGTCGTTTGATGGTAGTTCTACTAGACAAGCAGAAGGAAACTTTTCAGATTGCATTCTTAATCCAGTAAAAAGATACCATGGTAGTAATAGAAATGACAAAATATTTGTTTTATGTGAAGTTCTTAATTCAGATGGAACACCACATGAATCAAATGATAGAAGTAAACTATTAGATTCAATGTATTATACTTCACTTAACGGTACAGAATGGCCTTGGTTTGGATTTGAACAAGAATATTTTATACGGCAGGGACATAAAAAAAACATATTAGGTTTTGAATCAAATTATTCAACAGAAAAGCAAGGCAAATACTATTGTGGTGTTGGAGGACTTATAGTTGGAAGAGATTTATCAGATGAACACCTTGAAATGTGTTTGAAATATGGTATAGGTATAGAAGGAACAAACGCTGAAGTTGCCGTTGGTCAATGGGAATATCAAATTTTTGGTGTAGATGCTGCTGTTGCATCGGATGATTTGTGGATGTCTAGGTATTTCTTGTTCAAATTGGCGGAAAAATATGGTTACGCTATTGAATTACACCCTAAACCATTACAAACTGGTGATTGGAACGGCTCTGGACTACATACAAACTTTTCAACCCCAACAATGCGTAGTACAGGTGGTGAAGGGTATTTTAATAAAATATTCAAACAATTTGATAAAGATAAAGAAATACACATTGCAAACTATGGTTCTGACAACCATTTACGTTTAACGGGTAAGTTTGAAACACAAGATATACATAAATTCACGTGGGGTATCGCAGATAGGGGTGCTTCAATACGTATACCAACAGGAACAGCGGAAAATTGGTGTGGATATTTAGAAGATAGAAGACCTTCTTCAAACGCTAATCCATATAAAGTTACTAAGGTAATATTGGATTCTATGTACGAAGTTGATAAAAAATAGGGAGATAATAATCTCAGGGAAACGGACGCTCTTTTCTTGGTTGTTAGGGCGTCCATTTTTATTTTAATTTAATTCTCGCATATAATCAGCTAGTTTAATATTCCATTTAACATCGGGATATTTCATGGATAACTGCTTTACAGCCATAATATTCGGTCTTGCATCATCAATAAAGAACACGTCATTGTACCCTTGCTGTATTTTAGTCTCAATCCAATCTGCTTTAGCGTGTGGATCGGCCGAACCTACACCAACTACTTCTATGTTATTTATACCGATTGTTTGTAAGAACTGTTTAATATCGTTTGCAGCGGTACCTTTACGAGCTGTTAGTACGGTTATACGTCTCATACCCGTTGCTGTGTATAATTTTCTAAGTATATTAGTTACCGATTTAATTTCTTGTGGACTTATTACTTGATTAAATTCAGAGAAGTCTAAATTATCACCTGGTTGTTCACGATATATGGCGAACTCAGCAGGAGTTAATTTACTCATATTACCATTTTTATCGGTTAAAATAACTTTAGATTTTGTTGTTGCAATTGTATCATCGAAATCGAATACTCTCAATTTCTTAGCTTCTTGCTCTTCTAGTAGTTCAGTTAGTTTAATCATACCGGCTTCTTCTCCCAACCAATTGACTTACGGTATTGGTCATAGTTATCGATTACCCAATTTACCAAATCAACAGGACTATTTTTACCGTCTGTGCCTGTTTGTACCAATGGGTTTCCTTTCTTGGAATAAATAGAATAAGTGTCCATTACTTCATCTACAAATACAATATCTCTTGCGGTTTTACCGTGGAATATAACTTGAAATTCTTCATCTGCATGATGCCAACATCTTATACCAGACGCACGGAATATTAAGAAAGTTCCATCACCATACTTCAGTGCTTGGCCATCTACTCCATATAGAGCAAAATCTTTTGGTGTATAAGCAAAGTTATACCCATCACCTATCTTTTTACCTTGCAACCATGTTGTCAATCCCAATTTAGTTGGATCATTGATACCCTTAATAAAACCTCTTCTTGCCATCATCCGTCCGTCCATTCTACTTGTTCCATGAACTAACCATTGATTCCTTACTAACGTTGGTTCATGTAAATAAAACCATGACGGTATTTGTGCTGGTTGTATACCAAACCCCTGCATAAAACTCATAAACGATTGTTCTTCCCCATATATTTTGTCCATTAACCAATCAACTATTGCACCATAAAGTACTGGATCTGTCTGTTTAAGTACATCCCATTTACCAAGCGCCAATGTATTAGCATACAGTTGGGGTATACTACCTGCATTCGGATTTATTTCTTTTGGGTATAAACCTCGGTTCTTGATAAAATAATCATCAATTATTTGTTTATATCCAATCATACCGGCTATTTCATCAGCCTTTTGTTCTGGTGTAGAATTAAGGTATTGTTGTAATCTAACAACATCGGTATCTACATATTCTTTTAGAAGGTCTTTTAACTTAATCATATTTTTCCATTTTATTTAAGTGTGAAGCTGAAGTGGCTAGTGAAGCAGCGGCACCGCCACCCCCCAACCCCATATTACTCTTATTAATTGTGTCGTTGCTGTTCCCTAAGATTTTCGGTTTAGAGATTATCATATCATTAAACACGACTAAAATGTCATCATTTACATCATTACGAACACGTAATCCATCAATACCACATGAAAGTAGGAAATCCGATATTCGCTTAGGTTCTCGCACTTTAAGTAATCTACCGATAAAATCATAGAACTCAGGAATATCGTCAATTACCGTGTCCGCCCCCCATACTTGTACATCCCATTTTTCCTCTAAATCAGGTGGTAATTTCACCTTATCTCGCACCATACCATTGTATACTTTACGTAATTGGTCTTTAGTAACCTTTGTCCACATAATATCCGCCATAGGTGGTATGTTTACTTCCATTACAACCTCACCAAATTTCTCCGCTCTTTCCCTAGCTTTGATAAAATAAATACCCCAGCCCCAATAAGAGTGTATTTTGTCCACGCCTTTACCAACCTTATTATACGAGAATTTTGTCACAGGTTGAGCACTACCATGATACCATATACCATCGTTTGCCATTTCTTTTAGTATGTCTTTTAATTTTATCATTTTCACTTTCGCATACGAAGTAAGGACAAGTTTATAGTATCACGTACAATCCTACTTTTAGTTCGGTTTCGTCTCTCGATTTGACCACCTTCATTTTGCTTATGCTCATTTTCATGTTCATTTTTATTATACAGAAAAGCAATATCATATAATTGTTCACGTAAGAGTTTCACCTCGCCCTTAACGTCTTTATACGATGTATTCGATATATCTACTGAAACTTGTAAAGTCTGAATAGTGGTTTTAGCGTAGTAGTAGAAGCCGATCAGGGTAGATAGGAGCGAGATTATCCCTATGAGCTGTGGCAGGGTTATTGTGAACTTCTTATTTGTTATATCTTGTGTCACTCGTTTTTACCTCTCTTTACACTATCGTTTTACACTACTATTAACATATATATAAATATATAAATACTATAATATTTATACCTATATACATTTTAATGATTATTGAGAATACGTTATGAGATTGAATGAAAATATTACAGTAAATGGCAATGTAAGTCAGATAGATAATTCACCCCTATACATGGTAAACGACCTTATATTCACGAGTGCTGGAGAATGGTGTAACGATCTAGCGATGAATAAGCCCGCGGTAGAAGCGGATGATGTTCCGATTTACACGAATGTAAACCCGTTTTAACATTTCTTTACTCGGACATTATGTCCAAGTTATTCATGTCCAAGTCACACAAACCAATAATGTATGACACATCACTCATTAAGCCCGTTTTATGGTGTTAATGTATGATATGTAATACGATAAGTGGGGTGTTTATGCCGACGGGTATATATTCATTTAAGTTTTCCTATAGTAAAAAAATTGACCCCGATAAAAACACGGATGAGCGCGCCCAGCCTCACCCCCACCCCCCATGGCTGTTTACGTTAAATTGGCCCACCCCCTACCTACACCCTACCTTTAAATTTACTCCAATTTAACGGGCTCCTCTATCCCCCACTAGTGTATCTATTATTATGTATGTCTCTTTATTTACAATGACTTAGCTTCCCCCACCTAGAACGCTATCCAGTATATGATATAGTATATGTACCGTCATCATTTTTCATTTGGTGGTTATAGAGAAATTCCGTATATTTGTATTATAAGAAATGGGGAAAGGGATAATGATTAACTATAGTATATACTATATAGAAACCGATTGAAATAAATCGTTTGGTAGTTATCTCAAAATTTCTTATATTTGTACTGAAATGATTGGTTGATATTTGAACATGATAGAAAACCTAGACAGTAAGTCTCTTTAGTATACTATAGTATATACTATATACAAGCAGTAAGTTCTGAGGGCACTTCCATTTCATTTCCCAATCGGTGCTTAGGGTACACCTACAATATAGTATATACCAACGGTATTCATAATAATGTACAGTTAGTATACTATAGTATATACTATATACCAACAGAGAATAATGTGCGATGAAGCTACGGTTAATTCCGTCCAGTAGTCAATATCATTATTCTCTTTTTTTATGTACCATCTATGCAGGCGTACACTTATAGACACCCTAACACGGTATACTAAGAAAACTATTAATATAAGTAAACTCGATTAAATAGTTATTGTATACTCATAC
>SHWW01000026.1 GCA_009693635.1 Flavobacteriaceae bacterium | reverse complement strand
ATCTTATTTTTGAAGATGGAACTGTTTTTAATGTTCGAAGTTCAGAAGGATATGTAGTTAGGATTGAAGTGTAATTGATTGCCAAACAGCACTTTCGTTAAAACTGTCAAAGCATTTTTCCCTTAAACAATTATTTATTAACACTCATTGCAAATATAGTTTTAATCTCAATTTCTTTTGCTAATTTGCAGTAATTATGAAAATCCAAAACCAAGCCATTTTATCGATAGGAAGCAATCAAGGCAATCGTCTTGAAAATATCCAACAATGCATTCAATTGATTCATTTGGAACTGGGTTCGGTTTTCAAAGTCTCTAAATTATACGAAACTCCTTCTTGGGGTTTTGAAAGTGATGCTTTCTATAATTGTGCAATTGCAATTCACACTCATAAATCGCCGTTGAAATTATTGTCTGGAATTCTTAAAATCGAGAAAAAATTAGGAAGAATTCGAAAAGAGCAATTGGGATACCAACCAAGAACCATCGATATTGATATAATTAGTTTTGAAAATGAAATCGTTCAAACGGAAACATTAGAAATTCCGCATCCGCAAATGCAAAACCGTTTGTTTGTATTATTACCAATAAACGACTTGCAATTGGATTTTGTTCATCCTATTTTCGAGAAAACTATTTCAGTTTTAATTAATGAATGTGAGGATAAAAGCGTTTGTGAAATCGTTTCCAATATAGAATTACCATTAGAACAATACAATTTACAACAGTACAATTATATTGCAATTGAAGGAAATATTGGTGCCGGCAAAACGACCTTGGCTTCTAAAATTGCTGAAGATTTTAATGCAAAAACTGTTTTTGAACGTTTTGCTGACAATCCGTTTTTACCTAAATTTTATAAAGATCAAAACCGATATGCTTTTCCATTAGAAATGTCATTTTTGGCTGACAGATACCAGCAATTATCTGATGATTTAGCACAATTTGATTTGTTTAAAGATTTTATTGTTGCAGATTATCACATATTTAAATCCCTAATTTTTGCAAAAGTTACGCTGCAAGAAGATGAATATCGGTTGTATAAAACGCTGTTTGAAATTGTTTATAAGGAAATGCCAAAGCCTGATTTATATGTCTATTTGTATCAAAATACAGATCGATTATTGCAAAACATCAAACGCAGAGGCAGAAGTTACGAGCAGAAAATTCCAGCAGATTATCTAGATAAAATCAATAAGGGATATTTAGATTATATCAAATCTCAGACTAATTTAAATGTTTTAATCATTGATATTTCCGAAAGAGATTTCGTCAAGAAACAAAGCGATTACATTTTTATTTTGAATGAAATTAGAAAGAAATCAGATGAAGAAATCACCTCATTTTCTTAAAGAAGTTCCATATAACAATTCCTGCACTTACGGCAATATTCAATGAATGTTTGGTTCCTAATTGAGGTATTTCTATCGAACCATCACACAATTCAATTGCTTTTTGTGAAACACCAAAAACTTCATTCCCAAAAACTAAAGCGTATTTTAAATCGTTTTCAACTTCAAAATTTTGTAGAAAAATAGCACTTTCAACTTGCTCAACGGCAAATACTTTTACCCCTTCAGATTTAAGTTTTTCTATGACTTCTAAAACACTTTCGCAATGTTCCCAAACTACAGTTTCTGTTGCTCCTATAGCAGTTTTATGAATTTCTTTATTTGGGGGTGTTGCCGTAATTCCACATAAATATATTTTTTCTATCAAAAAAGCATCTGAAGTTCTAAAAACAGAACCAATATTATTCAAACTCCGTATGTCATCGAGAATAATAATTAGGGGAGTTTTTGTGGCCTCTTTGAAATCATCAATAGATTTTCTGTTTAATTCACTGTTTTCAAGCTTTCGCATAGTTGAAGGATAACGATTAAAAAAAAAGCTTCCTATATAAAAGGAAGCTTTTTTATATTTAAATAAATAAATTTAGCTTTTTGGGACTGCCGGCCCTGCAGATTGAGTAGGATCTGGTAAAATAGTTCCTTTAATTGTCAAAACTTTTGATGGTTGACCTTCAGCGTTTGAAGTTACAGTTACAGTTTTTGTAAATGCTCCAACTCTTTTAGTATCGTATTTTACGTCAATTGTACCTTTTGCTCCCGGAGCGATTGGTTCTTTCGGAGTTGTTGGAACGGTACATCCACAAGAACCTTGCGCACTTAAAATGTCTAATGGCTTGTTACCATTGTTTGTGAAAACAAATTGTCGAGTACCTTCAGCATTGTGCTCAAGAGTTCCGTAATCGATAGTTTCAGTTTCAAAAACCATTCCCGCACCTTCTACTTTCGAAGTAATTACTTTTGCATCTGCTGGCGCTTTTGCTTTTTTAGTTTCTTGTGCGTTAGAAGTTGTAACCCCCAAAACAGTTAGTAAAGCTAATAAAAATATTTTTTTCATTGTAATTTCAAATTAAATTATTAAAACAAAAATAAATAAAATTTTCAAATCAATTAATAATTTTTTCTTAAAATTAAATTAATTCTGTAATGTTCTTAATTAAGGCATAAAATAATTAAATTCGCTTTTGGAATATTCATATCACATTTAATACGGTAATAACTTTGGCGACTAAACAAACAGAAGTAAAAGAAACCCCTTTAATGAAGCAATACAACGAAATTAAAAGGAAATATCCTGATGCTTGCTTGTTGTTTCGTGTGGGGGATTTTTATGAAACTTTTGGTGAAGATGCTGTTCGTGCGTCAAAAATCCTTGGGATTACCCTTACAAAAAGAGGTGCTGGTTCGGAAACAGAAACTGCTTTGGCTGGTTTTCCGCACCATTCTATAAATACGTATTTGCCTAGATTGGTAAAAGCGGGACTTCGAGTGGCTATTTGTGATCAATTGGAAGACCCAAAAATGACGAAAACAATAGTCAAAAGAGGCGTTACAGAATTAATTACTCCCGGAGTTTCAATGAATGATGAGGTTTTGCAATCAAAATCGAATAATTTCTTGGCTTCTATTTACTTTGGTAAAAAAAATATTGGAATTTCATTTTTGGATGTTTCTACGGGCGAATATTTAACAGCTCGGGGAACGGAAGATTATATTGACAAATTATTACAAAATTTCAATCCAAGTGAAGTGCTAATTCCAAAGAATAATAAAAACGATTTTAGGGAAGCTTTCGGTGAAGATTATCATAATTTTTATTTGGAAGATTGGGTTTATAAAGAAGATTATGCATTTGAAATGCTCACAAATCATTTTCAAACAGTCTCTTTAAAAGGATTTGGAATTGAAGAATTGCCCGAAGGAATCATTGCGTCGGGAGCGATTTTATTTTATTTATCTGAAACACAACATAATAAATTACAACATATTACTTCCATTCAACGCATTGCAGAAGATGCTTATGTTTGGATGGATCGTTTTACAATTCGAAATTTAGAGTTGTACCACAGTTACAATCCAAATGCAGTAACTCTATTAGATGTAATCGATAGAACGCTTTCGCCAATGGGTGGAAGGTTGCTAAAACGATGGTTGGCATTGCCTTTGAAAGACATTCATAAAATTAGAAATCGGCACGAAGTAGTTTCTTATTTGAAGGGAAACCAGACGATTTTAAAGAATATTCAAAATCAAATCAAACAGATTTCTGATTTGGAGCGTTTGATTTCTAAAATTGCAACTGGAAAAGTGTCACCACGAGAAGTGGTTTATTTAAAGGAATCATTAGATGCTATTATTCCAATTAAAAAAATTACGTTGGAAAGTTCGCAAGAAGCCGTGAAAGTTATTGGAGATACTTTGCACAGTTGTGAGTTATTGCGTGAAAAAATCAAAACAACCTTAAATCAAGATGCGCCAGTTGCTATTGCTAAAGGAAATGCGATTGCCAAAGGAATCAGTAGAGAATTAGATGATTTACGGGCAATTTCATCTTCTGGAAAAGAATTTTTGGAAGGAATTGAAAAAAGAGAATCTGAAAAAACTGGAATTTCATCATTGAAAATTTCTTTTAATAATGTTTTTGGATATTATATAGAAGTTCGAAATACGCACAAAGATAAAGTTCCACCAGAATGGATTCGTAAGCAAACATTGGTAAATGCAGAGCGCTACATCACCGAAGAACTCAAGGAATATGAAACCAAAATTCTCGGTGCCGAAGAAAAAATCCACAAATTAGAAATGGATTTATTCGAGCAATTGGTCGCTTGGATTACAACCTATATTAAACCAGTTCAGCTTAACGCAAATTTAGTAGCGCAGTTAGATTGCCTAACTTCTTTCGCGCAATTGGCGATTGAAAATAAATATGTTTGCCCGGAATTAGACGAAACTTTTGAATTGGATATAAAAAATGGTCGCCACCCAGTAATTGAAAAACAATTGCCCGTTGGAATACCATATATCGCAAATGATGTTTTTTTAGATCGAGATACGCAGCAATTAATTATGATTACGGGCCCAAATATGTCAGGAAAATCAGCCATTTTACGTCAAACAGCATTGATTGTATTATTGGCTCAAATGGGAAGCTTTGTTCCTGCAGACCAAGTTAGAATGGGAATTATCGACAAGATTTTCACGAGGGTAGGAGCATCAGATAATATCTCGATGGGAGAATCTACTTTTATGGTAGAAATGAATGAAACGGCGTCGATATTAAATAATTTATCTGACAGAAGTTTGATTTTATTAGATGAAATTGGAAGAGGAACAAGTACGTATGACGGAATTTCGATAGCGTGGGCAATTGCAGAATTTTTGCACGAACATCCTTCAAAACCAAAAACTTTATTTGCAACACATTACCACGAGTTAAATGAAATGAGTGAATTATTACCTCGAATTCAAAATTATAATGTGTCAGTGAAAGAGTTGAAGGATACAGTGCTTTTCATTAGAAAATTAGTAAAAGGAGGAAGTGCTCATAGTTTTGGAATTCACGTGGCTAAAATGGCTGGAATACCGCAAACGGTAATTTTAAAAGCGCAAAAGTTATTAAAGAAATTAGAAAAAGATCATTCTGGCGATGTATTAATGGGTATTAAATCAGAGAAGGAAGAAATGCAAATGAGTTTCTTTAATTTGGACGATCCTTTATTAGAGGAAATAAAAGAAGAAATACTTAATTTAGATATTAATACCTTGACACCAATAGAAGCGATGATGAAACTCAATGAAATTAAAAGAATGTTGACTAAGAAATAATTTATTTCGTTTAAAGGTTACGTTATGAGAAGTTTAAATTCTAGGTCTTATATTTTTGTATAAAAGACTTGTATAATTGAATAAATGTATTAAATTTGCCCCCGCAAACAAGTTCAACAAACTTTTTTGTAAATAAAAGTTAGGTGTGTTAATACAGAACAAGTAAAGCGGCTCTTTTTAAAAATTGAAATGCGAAAATAGCTCAGTTGGTAGAGCGCGACCTTGCCAAGGTCGAGGTCGCGGGTTCGAGCCCCGTTTTTCGCTCTAACATCAATAATGCTTGGATGGTGTTATTTTAATTAATTTTTTCTAAAAATTAGATAAATTATATTTAAAAGCAAATTGCTTGGATGGTGAAATTGGTAGACACGCTGGACTTAAAATCCAGTGAACAGCAATGTTCGTGCGGGTTCAAGTCCCGCTCTGAGTACTAAAAAGCTTCAAACTTAGGTTTGGAGCTTTTTTTATTTTAATTAGGTTTAACTTAATTTTCCCTAATCTAAATTCTAAAATTTAATGGGTGCTTTTATTATCAGTAAAAGATTTGACGATTATTGTAAATTTGTTTTCACTACGAGTTGAAATTTTAATGCAAGGAGGCAATAGAATATTCTAAAAATGATATAATAAAATAAGCTTTGTATTTTTTTGTTAAGTAATAAAACAAAAAAAAGCCACGCAATGCGTGGCTTTAAAATTCTTAGAAAGTTTCTAATTATTTTGCAGCTGGAGCTTCAGCAGCTGGAGCTTCAGCAGCAGGTGCAGCAGCAGTAGTGTCAACAGCAGTAGTGTCAACAGCAGGAGCTTCAACAGCAGGAGCTTCTACTGGAGCTTCTTCAGCTTTTTTACAAGAAACAGTTGCTAAAACAGCAACAAATGCTAAACTTAAAAGTACTTTTTTCATCTTACTTAATTATAAAAGGTTAATTATTAATTCGGAGCAAAGATATAAATTTTTTAATATGTAAAAATTATTTTTTAATTTTTTTTCAAAAAAAGAATTCTTTGCAACTGTTAAAATATTTAACAATTATTGTGCCACAAATTGAAAACCGTAAAAAAAAGTTAAAAATCCTTTATTTTGACGATAATCCGTATTTATTTCACCGTATAAGCTTTGTTTTTCAATGCTTTACTTTTTTAGGATGTACTAATTTTAACTCTTCAATCAAGTTATTTGCACCCGCATATTTATCAATTATAAATAAAACATAGCGAATATCAACCATAATATTTCTACAAATGCTCGGATCGTAGTAAATATCACTCATTGTTCCTTCCCAAACTCTATCAAAATTTAACCCAATCAGGTTTCCATAAGTATCAATTGCAGGGCTACCAGAATTTCCTCCAGTAGTATGATTGGTTCCTATAAAACAAACAGGCATTTTCCCGTTTTCACCATATTGACCGTAATCTTTCTTTTTATATAAGTCAATCAGTTTCGCAGGTAAATCAAATTCATAATCTCCAGGGATGTATTTTTCCATAGCACCATCTAAATAAGTTACAGGAGTATATAAAGTAGCATCTTTTGGAGCATACCCTTTTACTTTTCCGTAAGTAACTCTCAATGTGCTATTAGCATCAGGAAATATTCTCGATCCTTTGTTTAATTCCAATTGCGCTTTCATATACATGCGTTGCAAAGCAGTAATTCTCAAATTAATTTCATCAAATTTAGGTGCAACATCTTTAAGATATTTATCAGCCATATTTTTAATTAAAACAAAGCCTTTGTCCGCATTTAAGTTGGTTATAACCGTTTTTGTATCGCCAGAAAGCAATTCTTTAAGTCCTTTATAATCAACTAATTTAGATTGTCCATAAATTTCTGTTGATAAATCAGACGCATTTATATTCGATAAATTGGAAGGTAAAAATTCCTTAGGTGCTTTTGTTGCGTATAATTCAATCAATTGCTCAAACACCTTTTTATCTACATTTGGATTGAAATCTTTATAGAAATCACTCAAACCACTCACTAAATTATTTTTTCTATCCGTAAAAGCTTGTTCCCCTTTGGTGTTATAAACTTGCTCTAATTGGTACAATTTATAACCAACACTCAACAATTCTGTATTTCTTAATGTTACTTCAGAAAAATAATCTCTTGCCAAAGCATAACGTTCAATTTCATTATAATTCTTTTCAAAATCAAAAAGTAAATTTCCGTATTCAACTTGTTTTCCGGCTTTTATAACTTTTTCCTGAAAGGCAATTTCTTGTTTTCTTTTTATGGCAACAGCACCCGATTTTTTCAATCCTTGAGTTTCCCCAATCCATTTCTTCCAATAATTGGCAATACTTGCATATTTAGATGCATATTGAATTTTGATTGCATTGTCTTTTCGCATAAATCCATCGGCAACTTTCAAGGCGCGATCTCGAATTTCGATTTTTGCAGGATTCAATTCGTTTACAATTTGCGCAATCGCAACAGCCGATAAATACTCATTTGTTTTTCCTGGATAACCAAAAACCAAGGTGAAATCGTCTTCTTTTACGCCATCTAACGAAAGAGGTAAAAAGTGTTTTGGAGTATAAGGAACGTTATCTTTTGAATAATTTGCGGGACGATTAGTTTTATCGGCATAGATTCTAAACAATGAAAAATCCCCAGTGTGTCTTGGCCAAACCCAGTTATCAGTATCAGAACCAAATTTTCCAATTGCTGATGGTGGTGCCCCAACCAATCGAATGTCTTTGAATGTTTCCGTTATAAAAAGCATGTATTGATTGCCTTCATAAAACGTTCTGATTTTGTTTTCTTGCCAACTTTCCTTAGGTAATGAAGCACCCAAAGCAGTAATATTATCTTGAATTTTCTTTTGTTTTTCTGCTTCTGAAGTTAAATTTGTAGTGCCTTCCAAAACTTTTATAGTTACATCTTCAATTTTCACGATGAAAGTCACCACCATTCCTTCATTTGGTAATTCTTCCTCCATTTTATACGCCCAAAAACCATTCGTTAAATAATCGTGATCTACAGAAGAATGATTTTGAATAGCATCAAATCCGCAGTGATGATTGGTTAATAACAAGCCTTTCGGCGAAATTACTTCTGAGGTGCAACCGCCATTAAAATGCGGAACGGCATCTTTTAAACTTGATTTATTTACCGAATAAATATCTGCGGCGGTCATTTTCATCCCCAAATTTTTCATCTCTTTCTCGTTCATTCCTTGCAATAAAGAGGGAATCCACATTCCGCCTTGTTGCGCTTGTATTTGAACTACAAATAATAATAGGAGTAATTTTATGTGTTTCATTTTTTAGTTTTAATTTATTTAGATTGTTTTTTTAGGGGCAATATGGTTCATTATAATTTTGGTTGCATTTTTATTCATTTCTACGAAAGTGCTACAAATGTGACCTTTTTCAAAACGAACATCTTTGTTTTGTATTAAATTATCAAAAGCGTCATTCAATTCTTCTTGAGTTGAAATAGAAATACAACCCCCCATATTTACTAATGCCGTAGCTTCTGGAAAATGCGAAAAATTAGATCCAATAACAATTGGAACACCAAAAGTAGCTGGTTCTAATAAATTATGAACGCCAGGATTTCCAAAACCACCGCCTACATAAGCGATATCGGCATAACTGTAAATCTTAGTCAAAATTCCGATGGTGTCAATTATAAAAACATCATAATTTGCTAAATTTATAGGATTTGAATTCGTAAAATCAACCTCGGAAAACAAGATTGTTTTTTTAGAAATGCTGTTTTTCAAAATTTGAATTTGTTCTGTTTTGATATTGTGAGGCGCTATAATAAATTTCACATTTTCAGAAGAATTTATATACGATACCAGCAAAGATTGGTCTTTTGGCCACGAACTTCCAACAACAATTGTCAACGAATTATCCTTAAATTCCTCAATAAATTCCAAGGAGTTATCTCTATTTAAAATCGAGGAAACCCTATCAAAACGGGTGTCGCCAGTAACAGTTACATTCGATTTTCCAAGTTTCAATAAAAGGTCTTTTGATTTTGAATTTTGTACAAAAAAATGTTCAAAGGCATTCAAAGCATTTCTGTAAAAACCGCCATACCATTTGAAAAATAATTGGTCTTCTCTAAAAATACCGGAGATTAAATAGGTTGGTATTTCTAGATTTTTTAACGCATTTAAACAATTTGGCCAATATTCATATTTTATGAAAAAAGCCATATCTGGTCGGACAATTTCCATAAATTTTTCTACATTGGATTGCGTGTCCAACGGCAAATAAACCGTCACATCTGCAATCGTGTTATTTTTACGAACTTCATAACCTGAGGGCGAAAAAAATGTCAACACTATAAGATGATTCGGAAACCTACTTTTCATCTGTTCCATAACGGGCAAACCTTGTTCGTATTCCCCTAAAGAAGCCGCGTGAAACCAAATCGTCTTGTCGTAAGCCTTGATTTTATTCGATAATACTTTGAAAACAGACTTCCTGCCATCAACAAAAAATTTTATTTTTGGATTGAAAAGTGCTGCAATTTTCAAAATAAAATCGGTGCAGACCACTATTAAATTATATATAAATAACATAGATTGTAATTTGTGGGGCTAAAATACATCACTTTATAGAATTTTCATTGCTATAACTCATTAAATAACTATTTTTGTAATTCGTTTCAAGAAAATTTGCTTTTTTGAGTAACTTTTATTTTAAATCGTATCAACATTATAACTTGTTTTATTGATGAAAAAAATCCAAATGGTCGACCTGAAAGGGCAATATGAAGCTATTAAAGAAACTGTAAATAATTCTATTCAAGAAGTTTTAGATACAAATACCTACATTAATGGACCTCAGGTTCAGCAATTTCAAAAAAATTTAGAAGAATATCTGAATGTAAAACACGTAATTCCATGTGCAAATGGAACCGATGCGTTGCAAATCGCAATGATGGGTTTAGATTTAAAGCCGGGCGATGAGGTAATTACCGCCGATTTTACTTTTGCCGCAACTGTTGAAGTCATTGCCTTATTGCAATTGACGCCCGTTTTAGTCGATGTGGATTTGGTGAATATGAACATTTCTATTGATGCTATTAAAAAAGCCATTACGACAAAAACGAAAGCTATTGTTCCCGTGCATTTGTTCGGTCGCGCCGCCAATATGGAAGCAATTATGCGCATTGCAAAAGAATTTAATTTATATGTTATTGAAGACAATGCCCAAGCAATTGGAGCAAATTGCAAGTTTTCTGATGGCACAAAAAAGAAAGCAGGAACGATTGGACACGTGGGTTCAACTTCCTTTTTTCCTTCAAAAAATTTAGGTTGTTATGGAGATGGAGGAGCAATTTTCACCAATGATGATGTTTTGGCACACAAACTTCGTGGAATTGTAAATCATGGAATGTACGTTCGGTACCATCACGATGTTGTGGGCGTAAATTCTCGTTTAGACAGTATCCAAGCAGCAGTTTTAAACGCAAAATTACCTTTATTAGATCAATATAATGCGGCACGTCAAAATGCAGCTCGCAAGTATTCTGCGGCTTTTGAAGGACATAAAAATATAGTGGCACCAAGCATTTGTGCTATTTGTGATTGCCACGTTTTTCACCAATATACCCTAAGAATCATTGACGGCGACAGAGATGGACTGATGCAACATTTGCTTGACAAAGCCATTCCTTGCGCCATTTATTATCCAATTCCGTTGCATTCTCAAAAGGCATATTTGGATTCAAGATACAAAGAAGAGGATTTTCCAGTGACGAATAAATTGGTGAAAGAAGTAATTTCTTTACCAATGCACACCGAATTAGACGAGGAACAAATCAAGTTTATAACAGATTCAGTTTTGGAATTTTTTAATTAGTTTTTTAGGAGCTATTTCCTGCCATCCGCTATATCTTTTGTGGCGAACCCCGCCACAACAGGATAACGCTACAAACGAAGTTCACTGAACACAAATAAAAATTAAGTGAAGTAATCAGGGCTAAAGCTGGTAACAACCTAACAATGACGGTATGAAAATTTTAGTAACAGGAGGTCTAGGATTCATTGGTTCACACACCGTTGTGGAACTACAAAGCGAAGGTTTTGAAGTAGTAATTGTGGACAATCTTTCCAATTCTTCAGAAGAGGTATTAAAAGGAATTGTTGCCATTTCTGGTAAAATGCCCCTTTATGAAAAGCTCGATTTACGTGAAAAAGCGACAGTACAAAATTTCTTCAAAAAGCACGATGATATTGCGGGTGTAATCCACTTTGCGGCTTCAAAAGCAGTTGGCGAGAGTGTCGAAAATCCGTTGTTGTATTATGAAAATAATATCAATACTTTGGTTTACTTACTTCAAGAATTAGAGCAAAAACAAGATGCTAATCTAATTTTTAGTTCTTCTTGCACGGTTTACGGTCAAGCCGAAAAAATGCCAATTACCGAAGATGCTTTCATTCAAGTGGCGATGTCGCCTTACGGAAATACCAAGCAAATTGGCGAAGAAATCATAACCGATGTTACGAAAGTCACGAATATTAATGCTATTTTGTTGCGTTATTTTAACCCAATTGGAGCACATCCAACAGCCGAAATCGGGGAATTGCCGATTGGAGTTCCACAAAATTTAGTGCCATTTATTACGCAAACAGGTTTTGGATTACGCAAACAATTATCGGTTTACGGCGACGATTATCCTACGCCAGACGGCACCGCTGTCCGGGATTATATTCACGTAGTAGATTTGGCGAAAGCCCACGTAATTGCAATGCAACGCCTTTTAAATAAGAAAAACTTAGATAAAGTAGAAACATTTAATCTTGGAACTGGAACAGGTAGTTCGGTATTGGAAGTGATACATGCATTCGAAAAAGTAAGTGGTCAAAAATTGCCTTATAAAATCGTTGATAGGCGAGAAGGCGATGTTACATCAGCATATGCCAACACGGATAAAGCCAATGAAGTTTTAGGTTGGACAGCCAAATCAACATTAGAAGAAGCTATGGCAAGTGCTTGGAAATGGGAACAAAAAATCCGTTCGTAAGCACTTCATTTTAGAATATATAAATCCCAAAATAGTCTTTTTCTATATTGGGATTTTTCATTTAACAGTAATAAATTAAGCATACATTTACGTATGAATACAAATCAAAATATCTTAATAATTGGTTTTGTTTGGCCTGAGCCTAATTCTTCTGCAGCGGGAATTCGGATGGAGCAACTGCTTCTTTTGTTTAAAGAGTGGGGTTGGAGTGTGACGTTTGCAACACCTGCTTTGGATAGTAATTTTATGATTGATTTGGAATCAATTGGTATAAAAAAAAAATCAATTGCTTTGAATTGTTCGAGTTTTGATGTTTTTATTCAAGAGTTGCAACCCTCAATCGTGCTTTTTGATCGGTTTTTAATGGAAGAACAATTTGGCTGGCGTGTTGCTGAGTTTTGTCCTAACGCCTTAAGAATATTGGATACAATTGATTTGCATTGTTTGCGATTGTCACGTCAAAAAGCGTTCAAAGAAAAACGAGATTTCGAAATTATTGATTTGTTAACTGAAGACATTTCTAAAAGAGAAATTGCCAGTATTTTGCGTTGCGATTGTGCGTTAATGGTTTCAGAATTTGAAATGGATTTGCTAAAAAACACCTTTAAAATTGATTCGTCTTTAATGTATTATTTACCATTATTATTGGAACCTATTTCGATAGACGAAATTCAAGAATGGTTGCCTTTTGAAGAAAGAAAGGATTTTATTTTTATTGGCAATTTTTTGCACGAACCCAATTGGAATTCAGTTCTATATCTAAAAGAAACCATTTGGCCACTTATTAGAATGCAAATGCCAGAAGCGGTTTTGCAAATTTACGGAGCATATCCAAGTCATAAAGTGTTGCAATTACACAAACCAAAGCAAGGATTTCACATTATGGGACGTGTCGATAATGCTCAGGAAGTAGTTTCAAAAGCAAGAGTCGTTTTGGCTCCTTTGCGATTTGGCGCTGGAATAAAAGGCAAATTATTGGAAGCCATGCAATGTGGAGCACCAAGTATAACAACCTCAATTGGTGCGGAATCTATGCATGGAAATTTGCCTTGGAATGGTTTTATAACTGATAATCCTGAGGATTTTGCTGTGAAAGCGGTTTCTTTATACCAAGATATATCACTTTGGAATACCTCCCAAAAAAATGGAATTCATATTATAGAAAAGCGGTATTTGAAATTAGATTTTGTATCGAATTTTAAAAAATTGCTACTTTCCCTTCAAATTAATTTAAAGCAACACCGTTTGAATAACTTTATGGGTGATTTGTTGCAATATCAAACACTTCAAAGCTCAAAATACATGTCGAAATGGATAGAAGCGAAGAATAAATCGGAGTAAAACATTTCTTTTTTAACAAAAAAAAGTCCCGTTTTGAACCTCAAAAACGGGACTTTATATTTAATATAGAATAACTTATGCTAACATCGTAACAGGGTTTTCTATGTATTGTTTTAATGTCTGCAAGAATTGTGCTCCAGTTGCACCATCAATAGTTCTGTGGTCGCAAGCCAAGGAAAGCATCATCGTGTTTCCAACAACAATTTGACTGTTTTTAACTACTGGTTTCTCTACAATTGCTCCAACTGATAAAATAGCAGAATTTGGTTGGTTGATTATTGAATTGAATTCAGTTATACCAAACATTCCAAGATTAGAAATGGTAAAAGTACTTCCTTCCATTTCTGAAGGTAATAATTTTTTGCTTTTTGCTCTTCCTGCAAGATCTCTAACGTTTCCGCCAATTTGAGACAAACTCATTGCATCTGTAAAAGGCAAAACAGGAACTACTAATCCGTCTTCAACGGCCACGGCCACTCCAATATTCACGTGATAGTTGA
Source organism: Flavobacteriaceae bacterium (assembly GCA_009693635.1). Taxonomy (GTDB): domain Bacteria; phylum Bacteroidota; class Bacteroidia; order Flavobacteriales; family Flavobacteriaceae; genus Flavobacterium. The sequence goes on along the minus strand of SHWW01000026.1, from coordinate 11,279 downwards.
TAAGAATTGAATCTTCTCCCCATTGTGAGTTGATTTTTGGATGTTTTTTCAATGCCATTGCGCTTGCTTTTATCACCATATCATTAAAGGATACTTTTGTATCTGGAACGCTGTTGATAATAGCTCTTGATTTCATTGCTTCGTCCATTGTAACCTCAATTACAAGGTTGTAATGTGGTGCTGTAAATAAAGATTCTGCCAAACGTTTTGCAATAATTTTGCGCATTTGAGAGTTCTTGATTTCTTCGGTAAGTTTTTCTCCCGTTGCTGCAAATGGTTTAGCGGTTGCAACTTCAGCTTGTGGTTGAGCACTTGTATTCGGTTGTAAATTTTGAGTAGTTGCAATTGGTGTGAAATTCTCAACATCACTTTTTATAATGCGACCATTTTCACCAGAACCATTAACTTGCGATAGATTGATTCCATTTTGTTCAGCAATTTTTTTAGCTAAAGGAGAAACAAAAACTCTTTCGTTTGAAGTAGTTGCTGCTGGTTGTTCGTTATTTGTTGTCGTTTCAGCTACAGTTTTAACAGCTGCTGCACTTGCGCCTGATTTAAAGTTTTCCGCAATTCCATTAATATCAGTTCCTTCAGGGCCTATAATTGCTAGTAAGGAATCGCAAGGAGCTGTTCCTCCTTCTGAAATTCCAATATATAATATAGTACCAGCATAGAAAGATTCAAATTCCATTATGGCTTTGTCTGTTTCAATATCTGCAAGAATATCTCCTTCGGCTATTTTATCACCCACTTTTTTAAACCATTTAGCCACAGTTCCATCTGTCATTGTGTCGCTCAAACGAGGCATAGTAACTACAATAACTCCTTTTGGTAAAGTTGCCGGTGCAGCATTAGAATCTAAAGGAGTAACTGATTCTTTAGCTACAATAGTTTCAGTTTTTGGTGTAGATGAATTAAGTAAAGAGGAAATATCTTCACCCTCTTTTCCAATAATAGCTAATAAAGAATCACAAGGAGCTGATTCTCCTTCCTTAATTCCAATATGTAAAAGCGTACCAGAATTAAAAGATTCAAATTCCATTGTAGCTTTATCTGTTTCAATTTCTGCAAGAATATCGCCTTCAGAAACTTTATCACCTACTTTTTTAAGCCAAGAAGCAACGGTTCCTTCTGACATTGTATCGCTCAAACGCGGCATTGTTATTACTGTTGCCATATCGATTAAAGTTTATGAGGGATAAATGGATAGTTTTCTTGTTCGTAAACCACATCGTATAATTGTTGTACTTCTGGAAAAGGAGACGCTTCGGCAAATGCAACGCATTCCTCAACTAAGTCTTTTACTTTTTCATCAATAGCTTCAATTTCTTCTGATGTAGCATATTTTTTATCCATAATTACATCTAAAATTTGAGTAATTGGATCTATTTTTTTGTATTCTTCCACTTCATCTTTTGAACGATACAATTGCGCATCCGACATTGAGTGGCCTCTATAACGATACGTTTTCATTTCTAAAAATGTAGGTCCGTCACCACGACGTGCTCTTTCAATAGCTTCGTGCATGGCTTCCGCAACTTTCACAGGATTCATTCCGTCAACTGGTCCGCAAGGCATTTCATAACCTAAACCAAGTTTCCAAATATCAGTATGATTGGCAGTTCTTTCTACAGAAGTTCCCATTGCATACCCATTGTTTTCCACAATAAACACCACTGGAAGTTTCCATAACATTGCCATATTAAAAGATTCGTGAAGTGAACCTTGACGTGCTGCACCATCACCAAAATAGGTCATAGTAACACCGCCAGTTTCAAAATATTTATCTGCAAAAGCAAGTCCTGCTCCTACCGGAATTTGAGCTCCAACAATCCCGTGACCACCATAAAAACGGTGTTCTCTAGAAAATATATGCATAGAACCTCCCATTCCTTTGGAAGTACCAGTAACTTTTCCTAACAATTCTGCCATAATTTTTCTTGGATCAACACCCATCCCTATAGGCTGAACGTGATTTCTATAAGCAGTAATCATTTTGTCTTTTGTCAAGTCCATAGCGTGTAATGCACCCGCTAAAACTGCTTCTTGACCATTATATAAATGAAGGAAACCCCTAACTTTTTGTTGAATGTAAAGTGCGGCTAATTTATCTTCGAATTTTCTCCAAAGCAGCATGTCTTCATACCACTTTAAATAAACTTCTTTTGTAACTTCTTTCATTTGAGTATATATTTTTTATATCTAAATATTCTTGACTATTTCGCAAAATATTTTTCTTACATAAATTTTCGAATTGCAAAAATAATACATTCCTTCTAAGAACTAAAATTTAAAAGTATTTTTATTTTATAATTTAGGACTGCTTGATTAATAGTCATTAAAAAAGAGGTTTTGCTAATAAATTCTCGGATAATAACAAATTAATTAAAGAAAAATGTAATTTTAAATTATTATTAAAAAATTATAGTTCCAGATTTTGACCTATAACAATTTTTTATCAAACATTAAGGGTAATAAATTTTTTAATGAATCGGATTTATATACACTTCCAGATTCTCCCATAAAATAAATTTCAATTGGTAGTTCTTGTTTAATTTCATACTCAGAAATAGATTGACGGCAAGCTCCACATGGCGGAATTGGGGTTAATGTAGGACTGGTATCAGAAGTTGCACTTATGGCAATTGTAACCATTTTAGCTTCAGGATATAGAGCACCAGCAGAAAAAATAGCGACACGTTCTGCACAAAGTCCGGATGGATAAGCAGCATTTTCTTGATTAGACCCCAAAACTATTTTTCCATTATCTAATAATAAAGCTGCGCCAACACGAAAGCGAGAATAAGGAGCATATGCTTTTTTCCTAATTTCGATGGCTTGTCCCATTAACGATTGAATTTCTAATGGCAATTCTGATGCAGAGTCAAAACCGGTAAATTTGGAAGTAATTATAATTTCTTTCATATTTAATTAGGGAAAAAAAATCCAAATTTCAATTGGTTGAAATTTGGATCATTTAGTTATTATTATTATTTATAGTTCGTCATACTTTTCTCCAAAATTAAATGTCAGAGAAAATCGAAGTGTGTTTTCTAATGGATTTTGAACTTTTGAAGCCGAAAATAAATACGAGACATCCACATTTACAACATTATATTTAAAACCTGCTCCAAGCGAGAAAAATTTTCTAGCACCTTTCATTGGGCTTTCGTGGAAATATCCTAATCGCATAGCAAAGGAATCTTGATATAAATATTCTGCACCAACTGAATAGGTAATTTCTTTTAATTCTTCACTAAATCCTTTTGGCGAATCACCAAAGGATTGGAATATTCCTGAAACCCAACCAATTTTTTTATAATTTGCATTGTTTTCTGATATTTCTGCATTTGTAATTGTCCCATCTCCATTCAAATCAGAATCTTGTGGAGTAGGAACTAGTAATTTATTGAATTCTAAACTAGTTGTAATTTTGTTATAATCATCAAAAATAAAATCGAAACTACCTCCTAATTTCATTTGAGCAGGTAAAAAGTTGGCATTTATTTCATTAGAAATGGTTGAATCATAGCTAATTTTCGGACCTAAATTTTGGAAGTTAAAACCAATTCGGTAGCGTCCGTCAAAATCAGTGAAAGCCGTTTGTTCCGATTGAAAAAATCCTGCAACATCAAAAGCAAATGATTTTGCTGCACGAGTATCATTAAAAGCATCTTGAATTTTTAAATTTGAACTAATAAATCTTCCAGCTACAGCCATTGAAAATTTATCACTTAATTTTAATGAATAGGAACCGTCTAATGAAAATTCATTTGGTTTTACAACATTTGCAACATCATCAATATTTTGGCGTAATTCAATTTCGCCTAAACTAAAATAACGAATACTACCCGCAAAGGCACTTCTTTCATTTATTCTATTGAAATAATTTACTTGTCCCAAAGAAATATCATTTACCAATGCAGTAAGGTAGGGGGTATAACTCATCGAAAACCCTTGTTTCTCGAGTGAAAATGCATATTTTGCTGGATTCCATTGTTGTGAAAAAGCATCGGCAGATGTTGCAACTCCTTGATCCGCTAGTCCTGCTGCTCTTGCATCGGCGGCAACTAACAGAAATGGGACGCCCGTTGTAATAACTCTCTCCTGCGCTTTAACAAGTTGAACTGCTAATAAACAAAGTATTATTATGGCTATTTTTTTCATTCTATTTCAAAATTTATATTAGACAAATATAGTATATAATTAAAGTATTACCAATTTTTCAAACTTTTCAGTTTTTTTATTCGTTAAAGATGACTTTACAGATAATTTATAAACGTAAACGCCTTTTCCTATTTTATCACCAAAATCATCCCTTCCGTCCCAAGAGATTTCTCTACAAAGAAATCCATCGGTATTTATAATTTGATTTTTTGTCCAAACAATTTTCCCTGTAATTGTCATCACTTGAACTTGAACTTCTAAAGGTTCAAAAGGATGGTTGTGCGTGAACCAAAATTGAGTATAATTTACAAATGGATTTGGATAATTCAACACATTTGTGAGTGTCATAGTTTCATCGCCAACCACAATAAATTGGATTTCGGTAACTATCGGATTATTATAAACATCCCAAGCTTTGAAACTGATAGTATGCAAACCTACAGCTAAATTTCGAAAAGGAAACCTTAATTTTCCTTTCTTGTAATTGTCTTGCTCTGTTTCAAAATAATCATTCATTATGTATGGTGCACTTTCATTTCCATCTAAAATCCCCAAAATATCATGCCCGATTCCACTTGCGGTATTAATTCCGTTTTCATCTTCAAGAAAGGCTAAAAAGAACGGTGAAGCATTGGTAATTCCGCCATTTACAAAGGTTTGATCGTTCATGAACAGTTTCACTGATGGCGCTGTAGTATCTGCTGCAGCTAATGTATTGATTCCTCCAATTTTAATTGTGGTATCAACACCTGTATTGTCAACAAATGCTTCATTTTTATTGGAATAAAAACTGATTCGCCCATTTCCAACAGGGATTTTTATGTCTCTTGGAACAACAAAACCAAATTCAAACTGCCCATTTGTAACCGATGCATTTCCTCTGAAAATAGTTTCTCCTAAAGTGGTAAAATTCATTTGAGGACTATTTCCATCATTGTTGAAAGTAGTTTTAATAATGTTTTTATCAAAAATATTAACTGCTAAAGCCCCATTGTAATTTGGTATAAGCACGTCGGTTTCATCAGTAATTTCGCCCGAAAGTTTTACATACGCCAAAGATTGAAAATCTGGAATTGTTCCTGTAATTGATATGTCATTTACTTTAGTTAAACGAATTTTTGGTTTTGGTATGGCCAGCATTAATGCGGGGTCACCAATATAAAAAACCACATTTGATGAAGAACTCGGGTTACTGTTTTTTGCTAGCCGTAAAGCTTCTGCGATAGATGTATATTGGTTTGAACCATATGAAAATAAATATTCAGATAGTTTGTCATTAAAAAACTCAGCCGATCCTTGTCCAATTGATCTCGTAGTAGTAACCATTGAAATAGCGCCACCTTTTGGATTCCAATAGGTATATTCTCCAGCTGTTGGCCGATAGGGGTTATCAAATCTTGAAAAATCACAAGTAATGGTAATAAATAATGGGTATTTATATTGATTGCTCAAATTTTGTCCATCGGATTTTTCCCAAATTCGTTCGCCAGTTAAACCATCCTCGCCACCATGCCCAAGATAATTGAAAACTAAAGCCCCTTTTTCGAATGCATTAAAAATATCTTGCCTTGCTTTTGGATATCGATTACCACCCGATGAGGTTTCTTGAACATAAGAGTCTAATAATACTTTTTTGATATTTATAAATGGTTTTTCTAAAACGATCCTATCCGCCAATTGATTTTGTCGAAATTGTAATGAAGCATCAGAAGACTTATCGGAATCATCGGAAATAGCAACATAATTATTCCTCCAATTTCCATAAGATTTTATATCATTGTATTCAAAAACCTTATTAATCATTTCTTCAGCTTGCGAAGTTGTGCTCACTAACATTCTTCCTACGGCAATATCAATTCCTCCAAAATAATTGGCTACATTTCCTTCTGTAGGATCCATATAGCCAAAAAAATCATCAGACGCATAGGAAGATTCACCCGCGCCTGAACTGTTTAGGGCATGATAAATAGGAACGATATTAGAATTATTTGGAATTCTATTTTTATAATCAAAAGAAGCATCTCCAAAAAGATTGATGTATTTTACTTTTTTATCAGTAGAAGAAGCATTTTGATATACATATTTAATAAAATTTCTAATGGCTGCAATATCTTGTTTTCCCGATGAAAATTCTTCGTAGATAGTTTCTAAAGTAACTACTTTCACATTCAATTGAGAATAATTTTTATGAAATGTGGCTAATTTATCGGCTTGAACTTTTAAAAATGCGGGTGTAATAATTAAATAATCTATATCCTGAAAAACACCTTGAGCATTTTTAAAAATAGTGCCTTTCAAATCCTGGTTGGCTACCCTTGTTAGAGATTCTTTCAAAGGGCTGTAAAAATCAGTTTCATCAATTGCAATATATTTTCGAGTTTCGCCCAAATTTGCTTTGAATGAAAATGTGGTCAAATTTGAATTTTTAACTTTCGTAGCATTGTAAATATCTGTAATATCCCAAACTTGTTTAATTCCTGAAGCAGAATTCAATTGGTATTCTGCAATTCCTGATAACGTGCTCGCTTCATTATATTGAAATCGGAATTGTTTTCCGTAGCCAGTTAAGTTTCTTTTTGATTTTAATATAATGTTGTCTAAATAGGCTTTTGCCGACGGAACGCCATTGTTATTGTATGTCAATTTTATTTTAATCGTATTGGAAGAGGAAATCGTCGTGCTTATAGGCAATGAAGCTATACTAAGTTCTGTTCCTGAACCCGGACTAATTGCTGATAAATTGATTGTTCCAACTAATTGAGAATTACATTCTACTTTGAAAGAAGTTGCATTATAGGCGTCTGAACCCACCGTAATATTTAAATTAGAAAGCGAAGATGAAACAGCGTTTGGAACATCAAATGTAAATTCTTGTTCATTATCTACATTGAAGGATTCTCCAAACCATTGTCTTCCTGCTCTGACTATATTTAGTTTGTCAACTTCATGAAATTGGTAATCGTCAAAAGTAGTGATTGTTTGTGATGCTGCATTTGTGGGTTGTTGCAAATCTTGAATGCGTTTCCCTAAATCACCAGAAGTTGATACATAATAATAGGATTTTGTAGCAAATAAATTACTGTTTGTTTGACTTTCAGTATTCCAATTATCAATACCTTCTGCATAAAAGAGAATGTAATCTTCGTCGTTGAAAACGCCATCGCTTTCACCAATAAATTGAATTGCATTTTCTGCTAAATCTGAAGGATAAGAAGTGCTATTTTTTAAAGGGAGCATTTTGCCACCATTTCCATAAATCTTAATATTTTTTGGATCTGCATTTACATTTAAACCAATTTGTTTCAAGAAACCTTTTGAGATTTTATAAACACCTGATTTTTCTACATAAAAACGATGCCAATCTCCAGTGGCCAAAATTGAATTTGAAATTACCGTTGTGTTATTAGTTTCAAGTGTACTTCTTGAAATTTTGCTTTTGGAAAAATAATAAGAAAAAGAAAGTATCTTTTTAAACCCGCTATTGTCTTTTATAATTGGGGATAATATAATAAAGGCATATATTTTGTCTCTTGCAATAGTTGTTTTTAATTTAGCATTTATTGTATTTGGAATCGCATTTATATTTAAATCGCCAAGCTGAGATTGTGAAATATTTTCATAAACAACATTTGTAATTTGAAGAGAATTTTCATCTATTTCAACTGTTTGAGGTAAATTAAGAGTGTAAAAAAGTGACTTACTAGAACTTTCAAATGTCAAATTTTCTAATTTGAATTGTGGAACAATAAATTTGTAGGAATTGAATGATATTTCGGATTTTTCAATCCAATCTAACTTAACATCGCCTTTTTGTTGAGAAAAACAAGCGACATAAAACAGGAGAAAAAATAAAAATTTAACTTTCATAAGTAATTGATAACGCTAATTTATTTTAAATAGTGTATAGATTAAAATTATATTTTGATGCAATATATATAATAATTGTTTTATTTTTGCGTTATAGTGTTGTATTATAAAAAATATTGACAGAATTTTTATTAAAACTAAAAAAAATGTTGCGGTTTAATAGTTAATTATTATATTCGCCACGAATTTATTACCTTATCAAGTATGAAAGCAAACAAAAATGTAGTTATTAATATAGTGCTAGTATTAGTTATTCTATTTGGAGTTTCTAGCTGTAGTAAACAATCAAGCTCAAAAGGCGGGTCAACAGCTACAGGTTGGAAAATAAATGATAAAAAAGGGGGGTTCCAATATAATAATAAGTTTAAAAAGCAAGCAACTGCTCCAGGACTTGTTATGGTTGAAGGTGGAACGTTTACAATGGGAAAAGTTCAAGATGATGTTATGCACGATTGGAATAATACTCCAAATCAGCAACATGTCGCGTCCTTTTATATGGATGAAACTGAGGTAACGAATTTAATGTTCATGGAATACTTAGATTGGTTGAAAAGAGTATTTCCTTCTGAAGATGATAATTACAAAAATATTTACTCTGGTGCTTTGCCCGACACATTGGTATGGAGAAACAGACTAGGATATAATGAAACATATACAAATAATTACCTGAGACATCCTGCTTACGCATCGTATCCAGTTGTTGGTGTGAATTGGGTTCAAGCTGTTGAATTTAGTAAATGGAGAACGGATCGTGTTAATGAGAATACTCTTGAAACTCAGGGGTATTTGAAAAAAGATGCTAAAGTATTAGATGTTAAAGCTGAAAGCAGCTTCAGCACTGAAACGTATTTAAATGCCCCAAATAAAACTTTTGGTGGTGATGATAAAATTGTATTGAAAGGGCGCAAAAATTCTATGTCTAAACCAATAAAAGTAGCTGGTTCAAAAGGACAAGGAGCAACGACAAAAAGTCCTACTGGAATATATGCCCAAAGATCTTCTGGACTTATTCTTCCTGAATACAGACTTCCAACAGAGGCAGAATGGGAATATGCAGCAGCTTCAGATGTTGGACAAAGAGAGTACAATATTTACAAAGGTCAAAAGAAATACCCTTGGTCTGGAAGTTATACTCGTTCAGGAAAAAGAAAAATTAAAGGCGATCAATTAGCTAATTTTAAACAAGGAAAAGGAGATTACGGCGGAATTGCAGGTTGGTCAGATGATGGAGCAGATATCACAAATATTGTTAAATCTTATCCTCCAAATGATTTTGGTTTGTATGATATGGCTGGAAACGTTGCAGAATGGGTTGCCGATGTTTACAGACCCATAGTTGATGATGAAGTAAGTGATTTCAACTATTTTAGAGGAAATGAATTCAAAAAAAATAAAATTGGTGATGACGGAAAAGTAGAATTGGTTACTGCTCAAAATATTACTTACGACACTTTACCAAATGGAAGAATTGTTGCAAGAAATGCTCCAGGTCAAATTGCTCAGGTTCCAGTTGATCAAAAAGAAACCTACTTGAGACAAAATTTTGACAAAAGTGATGAAAGAAATTACAGAGATGGTGATAAACAATCTACAAGGTATTTTGATTTTGGAAATACGGATGAAGGCACAAAATTAATAGATGCCAAAAGAATGTATGATTCTCCAAAACATAATAAGCCATATGATAGTATTGGTAACTTTGCTTCTAAATTTGACAAATCTAACAAAAGAACTTCATTAGTAAATGATGACGTTAGAGTATATAAAGGGGGTTCTTGGAGAGATAGAGCTTATTGGTTAGATCCAGCACAAAGAAGATATTTTCCTCAAGATATGGCAACTGACTACATTGGATTTAGATGTGCAATGTCAAAACTTGGTCCAAAAGCAGATAAAAAGAAAAGAGCTAGAAATTAATTTTCAATCTCAAATTATAAATAAAAGCCCTTTCATGAGGGCTTTTATTCTTTAAAATTGGTTTATATGGATATTAAAATCATTCACAATTATTTTTTAAAATGCGAATCGGTTTCAATTGACACCAGAAAAATTGAAACGGGTTCCTTTTTTGTTGCAATTAAAGGCGAAAACTACGACGCCAATACTTTAGCGAAAGAAGCAATAGAAAAAGGGGCCTCTTTTGTAATTATTGACAATCCCGAATATTTTATTGATGAACGAACAATTATTGTAGAAGATAGTTTGAAGACTTTACAAGAATTGGCTAAATTCCACCGAGAATACCTAAACATCCCAATTGTAGCGTTAACAGGAAGTAACGGAAAAACGACCACCAAAGAATTGATACAAGTGGTGTTGTCAAAAAAGTTCAATACTAAAGCAACCTTTGGAAACCTTAATAATCATATTGGAGTTCCCCTCACTTTACTTTCATTTACTAAAGATACAGAGGTAGGTATCGTGGAAATGGGTGCCAATCATCAAAAGGAAATTGAATTTTTGTGCGAAATAGCAAAACCTAATTTTGGTTACATTACTAATTTTGGAAAAGCACATTTAGAAGGTTTTGGCGGTGTAGAAGGTGTTATAAAGGGGAAATCTGAAATGTACACCTATTTGAGAAATCATAACAAAACTGTTTTTGTGAATTTGAATGATCCAATACAAGTCGAAAAAACTACCCATATCAATTCCTTTACCTTTGGATTAAACACTCAAAATGCAGATGTATTAATCAATTCAATCCATGCAAATCCATTTGTCGAGGTTGATGTAAATAACACTAAAATTACTTCGCATTTAATAGGTTTGTATAATTCAAATAATATTAATGCTGCTATTTCAATTGGAATTAAATTTGGAATTTCATTGAGTGACATAAAAATTGCTATTGAAGGTTTTGTTCCAGAAAATAACAGATCCCAAATGTTGACTATTAATTCTAATGAAATCATATTAGATGCATATAACGCCAACCCAAGTAGCATGTGTGTAGCTATTGAAAATTTTATTCAATTGGATAAGACTAATAAAATAGCAATTCTTGGCGATATGTTTGAATTGGGTAATGAAAGTTTGAAAGAACACAAATTAATTGTGAGTTTGTTATTAAATGAAAATACAATTACTACTTATTATATTGGTAAAGATTTCTATTCTAATAAAATAGAGAAAAGTAATTGTCATTTTCACGAAAGTTTTGAGGCCTTTTCAGAAGCATTTAAAAAAGATAAAGTTAAAAACAGCATAATTTTAATTAAGGGATCAAGAGGTATGGCTTTGGA
>SHWW01000025.1 GCA_009693635.1 Flavobacteriaceae bacterium | reverse complement strand
TGCAACTAATAGTAATGAAAGTTCACAAGTAGGTCGATACATTCAACCTGGTCAAGCCTTTTTTGTAAAAAATACAACTTCAGGGACAGCTGGTACATTAACCTTCCAAGAAGCACACAAAGCTACTACGAACGCCAATGTATTTAGAACCGCTACTACTCCTGCTTTGTCGGTAGCGTTATATGATCCTAATGAACTTGCAATTGGCGGGTATCCTATTGATGCTACAAAAGCTGTTTTTAGTTCCGATTACACAAACGAATTAGGACTTGGTGATGCTACAAAATTAGAAGCAGCTGGCGAAAACATAGCTTGGTTTAGAAACAATACCAAACTAGCCATTGATGCAGCGGCGCCAGTAACTACTTCAGATGAGTTAGCGATGAAAACCCTACGTTTAGGAGCAAATAAATCCTATACGTTCAAAGTCAATGCAACTAATTTTGATACAAGTTTGACCGGGTATTTGGTAGATCAATATTTAAACTCTCAAACGCAATTGGATTTAACCGCGCCTAATTTTGTGAGCTTTGCTACTACAGCAGATGCGGCTTCTTATGGTGCTGATCGATTCAAAGTGATTTTCAGTCCGTCATCTGCATTGAACAATGAGGAATGGAACTCTAAATCACTACGCATCTATCCAAATCCTTTAGTAGACAATCAGTTTACCATTGCGGTGTCTCCATCAATTACGGATAATGTAGCAATCACCATTTACAACATGATTGGACAATCGGTTTATAAACAAACGGCTATGGCCATAAACAACGGTATTGTTGTTCGACCATCTGTATTGCTAAAAGCAGGAGTTTATATGGTAGAAATGAAAAACAACGGAAAAACAAATACTCAAAAAATAATTATAAAATAAGTAACTATGAAAACTAAATTCACCAAAATATTCTATTCATTCGTATTTATTTTAGTAATGAATTTCGTAAATGCGCAAGAAGAATTTACACCTGATACAAATGACGTGCCAATTAGTGATTATATTATTCCAATGATATTATTGGGAGTAGTAATAGGCTTTAACTTATTAAGAAAGAGAACTACAATAGTAAAATAGATTACACTATTAAAATCAAAACCACGCAATACGCGTGGTTTTTTTTATTTCACAAAGCAACTCAAAGTTTACTCGAAGATACACGAAGAAAAGAATTATGAGTTATTGTTTATTCGTTAACAATTATTCCTAAAACCTAATACCCAAGACCCAAAACCCAATTATAATTTTAGCACGGTTATTGCATAAATGAAAAATAGTACCTTTAATTTTTAAAACAAACGAATTATGAAAATCAAATTTATAGTCCTGTTTACCGCAATAGCCTTAAGTTTCACGTCGTGTGTAAGTACAAAATCGACCTTGCAAAATGTAAATGACAATGCCCCAATTCCACAACTTACTTCCGCGAATACCTTTTTACTATCAGAATTCAGTAGAGACCCCAAATACGGTTACCACCCCGATTATCCCATCAATGTATTTTATCAAAACACCAAAGACTTAACCATCAACCAAGAGCGTTTTTTAAACGCGCTTTCTGGTCCCAATGGCGAAAAAATATTTTTTAAAAAATTAGAAATCTGCTGCCCCTTCCCTACCAAAAACTGCGAAATGGGTGGCGGTTTTCTTGATGTATACGAAGTCACTTGGGTTAGAAAAAAACAGCCTATACAACTCTATTTGAATATTTACGAAAAAGGAGCATTAATGGTTCCAATGGGGTTTGGTTTGGCGAAGTAAGGAGGTCGTTGGTCGTTGACCGTTGATAGCAAAAAGCTTACCGCTTTTCGGTTAACGGATAACGAAAAACCAAAAACGAATCGATATTTCATAATTCCTACTTATATTTGCACTATCAAAAATAGCACGATGAACCTACACACAATACCTCAAATAAAACATACCAACAGTGGCAACTTCTTTCTATTGGCAGGGCCTTGTGCCATTGAAAGTGAAGAAATGGCATTGCGAATTGCCGATAAATTAGTAGGAATTACTGATAAACTAGAGATTCCTTTTGTATTTAAAGGGTCTTTCAAAAAAGCAAATCGTTCTAGAATTGACAGTTTTTCAGGAATTGGAGATGAGAAAGCCTTGAAAATTTTACGTAAAGTTTCCGAGACTTTTGGAATTCCAACCGTAACAGATATTCACACCAACGAAGATGCTGTAATGGCCGCAGAATACGTTGATGTATTGCAAATACCCGCTTTTTTAGTGCGTCAAACCGATTTAGTTGTGGCTGCTGCCAATACAGGAAAAGTAGTAAACTTGAAAAAAGGACAATTTATGAGTCCAGAAAGTATGAAACATGCGGTTCAAAAAGTTTTGGATTGTCACAATCAAAATGTGATGGTTACCGACCGGGGAACGATGTTTGGTTATCAAGACATGATTGTTGATTTTCGTGGAATACCAACGATGCAACAGTATGCAACTACCGTTCTGGATGTAACGCACTCGCTGCAACAACCCAATCAAACTGCTGGGGTAACTGGTGGTCGCCCAGATATGATTGAAACCATTGCCAAAGCGGGAATTGCCGTGGGTGTTGATGGTATTTTTATTGAAACCCATTTTGATCCTGCAAATGCAAAAAGTGATGGTGCTAACATGCTCCACTTGGATTATTTTGAAGCATTAATGACCAAACTAGTAGCGATTAGAAAAACGGTGAATTCGTTTTAAGAAATTCCATAAATCATAAAATACATTTATTAACAAAATTTATAGCACATGTTTAATATTACTCCCACTGAAGGGATAGGTTATTTCGCTTCTCTAGTACTCATGATTTCCTTTCTTATGAAGAATATTATCACTTTAAGAACTATAAATTCTGTTGGTGCTATTCTTTTCATTGTTTATGGATTTATGTTGGAAACGTCCTGGCCGATAATAATTACTAATATTTTTATATTTTGTGTAAATGCTATTTATTTAACAAAGCATTTCATCAATAATAAAGTCGCTTAAACTCAAAAATTTTTATTCTTTATATTGAAATCGCTATTTGAAAATACATCAGAACCCGTTTATTTCAATGTGCCCGATGCAGAAATAAGCTATTATCCCCACTTTTTTGAGGAACAAAAATCAGAAGAATTGTTCAAAGAATTGCTGCAAACAATTCCGTGGCAACAAGATGACATCAAAGTCTTCGGAAAAGTGCATGCGCAACCCCGGCTGACCGCTCTTTTCGGTAACGATGGAAAGCCATATTCCTATTCTAACATAAAAATGCAACCCCATTCTTGGAATCCAATATTACGCGATTTAAAACAAAAAGCAGAAGCAATTTCAGCAACAGATTTTACCACCGTTTTACTGAATTTGTATCGCGATGGAAAGGACAGCAACGGTTGGCATGCCGATAACGAAAAAGAATTAGGCGTCAATCCCGTAATCGCTTCCTTGAGTTTTGGTGCAGAGCGGTATTTTCATTTGCAACACAACACGGATAAAAACCTGAAGATAAAAATTCTTTTAGAACACGGAAGTTTGCTCGTCATGAAAGGAACAACGCAACATTTTTGGAAACACCAAATTCCCAAAACTGCCAAACCAATTGGCTCGAGAATTAATTTGACATTTCGTAGTATTGTATAAATTTGTACATTTATAAAAAAAAATGAACGTGATTATCAACTATTTTGAGACGATACCTTCTTTACATCGCGCATTGATATTAGCGGGTGGGATTACTTTTTTCTGGTTAATAGAAACGTTAAATCCCCTTTTTTTATTGAAATACAGTAAGTGGAAACACGCTGGAATAAATATATTTTTCACCGTTACCACCATTGTTGTCAACTTTTTTATGGCATTTATTTTGCTTTGGACTTCCCAATGGGCTACCCAAAATAACATTGGCCTACTTCCCTATTTAGGTACAATTAACCCCTGGATTTACCTAATTGTAGGATTGCTTTTATTAGATTTAATTGGGGCCTATATGGTGCATTATGTAGAACACAAAGTCAAATTTTTATGGCGATTTCACCTGATTCATCATTCTGATACTTGGGTAGATACTACTACCGCCAATCGCCATCATCCTGGTGAAAGTGTGGTTCGATTTGTATTTACCGCTCTAGCCGTTGTGGTTGTTGGAGCGCCAATGTGGCTGGTGTTTTTATACCAATCGCTATCGGTGGTTTTGTCACAATTCAATCACGCCAATATACCATTGCCGGTGGCTTTGGATCGTTGGCTCAGTTATATCATCGTTTCTCCAGACATGCATAAAGTGCACCATCATTATATTCTACCCCATACCGATAGTAATTATGGAAACATTTTTTCTATTTGGGACAGACTATTTGGCACTTTTTCAACAATTAAAAGAGAAGATATTGTCTATGGAATTGACACGCACATGGAATTAAATAAAAATAATTCCCTGACTAATTTGTTGAAAATTCCATTCCAAAAAGCGCCATCATTTAAAAAAAAGAAAAAAGAAAAAAAATAACGACTGCTTAAAAAAGGTATTGTTTTTTTTATTAATATTGATGTATGAATAATTATTAACTAAAATTTAAAACTGAATTTATTTTCAAGTAATGAAAAAGAGTAAAAACATCGAATTAACGTGGGCTCAAAATGAAAAATTGATTTCATTGGCTTTAGAAGAAAGAAATCCATTTGAAATAATCAAAAAGGAATTCGGATTGGCTGAAAAAGAAGTGCTGGATATTATGAAAAAGAAACTTCCAACTGATAAATTTGAGATTTGGAAAAAGAAGGCTAATGTTGCCAAACCAAAACCAAAACCTATCAAAATTGATGATTTCGACGAAGACTTAGATGGAAAATATTATATAAAAAATAAACTCGATTAGAATAAAACTCCTGAATTTCAGGAGTTTTTTAGTAATACCACTTTTAGCATATAAAAAACCTCCCGCTATATAGTAAAATAAACATATAATATATCTTCGAAAGCACCTTGATTTCAAGATAATTTCTTTATTTTGCGCACAAATAAAAACTATGAAAAATTCAATTATTGCACTTATTGCTCTATTCTTAATAGTTTCTTGTAGTAAAATAGAAGAAACTAACTTACAAATAACAGGAAATATTAAAGGTTTACAAAAAGGAACTTTATATCTAAAAAGAATAGGGGACAGCACCTATATTACATTAGACAGCATGAAAATTGATGGTAAATCAGAATTTGAAAGCAATATCTATTTGAAATCTCCAGAAATGTTATACTTGTTTCTTGACCGTGGAGAAACGAATTCCGGAGACAATAACTTAATGTTTTTTGCAGAGCCAGGGAAAATAAACATCAACACTGACTTGGAATTTTTCTATTCTAAAGCTAAAATTACGGGTTCTAAAAATAACGAATTGTACGATAGCTACAAAAAAATTAGTTCAAGATATACTGAACAGCAGCTTTATTTGACAGTTGAAAAAATCAATGCTGTAAAAAACAAAAAACCTGAATTATTAGCAGCTATTGAAGAAAAATCGAATGCTATTTTGAAACGAAAATACCTTTACGCCATCAACTTTGCGCTCACCAATAAGGACTATGAAGTAGCACCCTATATTGCCCTTTCCGAAATTAACGATGCCACTATAAAATACCTAGATACAATTCAAAAAGCAATGGTTCCAAAGGTTGCGCAATCTAAATATGGTGTTATGTTAACGAAATATGTATCCGAAAGAAAAAAGGAGTAAATTTTTTTCGGGCATGCTCCTCGAAAAATTTGGATTAGGCTCTTCGCTGCAATCTCTGTTTCACTCTTTTCTAAAGAGGATTTGTACTACTATCCTTTATGCAACAGCCAGACGAAATTCTCTTTAAATTATCAATCTGAATTTATTTCAAATTCTAAGTTTGACTTTTTTTTAGATGCTAAAACAAGTTATCAAGACAATTTACTTTTCCCCCGATATAGTCGATATTCTCAAATCGCTGCGGAGAGATTAAGCCGAAAGCCTTAGTTGCAATTGCTTAAAGGCAGGGACAATTCGCTCTAAAATGTCAATTTGTCATAATGTAAAATGCCAAAATACAATAAAACTGACAATTATTGGGGATTGGTAGTGTGGCATAAAGATTGACTTATGGAAAATGAGTTTAGAAATTAAAATTAAATTTAAATAGAATTAAAATGGGTAAAATAATTGGAATTGATTTAGGAACAACCAACTCTTGTGTTTCTGTAATGGAAGGTAATGAAGCAGTTGTAATTCCTAATGCAGAAGGAAAAAGAACAACACCATCTGTAATTGCTTTTGTAGAAGGCGGTGAAATCAAAGTTGGAGATCCTGCAAAAAGACAAGCGGTAACCAATCCAACGAAAACGGTTGCTTCTATCAAACGTTTTATGGGACACACTTACGCTGAAATTACAGCTGAAGCTAAAAGAGTTCCATATTCTGTAGTTAAAGGAGACAACAATACACCTCGAGTAGATATTGATGGTCGTTTGTATACGGCACAAGAATTGTCAGCAATGACGCTTCAAAAAATGAAAAAAACGGCTGAAGACTATTTAGGTCAAACCGTTACAGAAGCAGTTATTACTGTTCCTGCTTACTTTAACGATGCACAACGTCAAGCTACGAAAGAAGCGGGAGAAATTGCTGGTTTAAAAGTAATGCGTATTATAAACGAGCCTACTGCTGCTGCATTAGCTTATGGATTAGATAAAAAAGGAAAAGATCAAAAAATTGCTGTTTACGATTTAGGTGGTGGTACTTTTGATATTTCTGTTTTGGAATTAGGAGACGGAGTTTTTGAAGTTTTATCAACCAATGGAGATACTCACTTAGGTGGAGATGATTTTGACCAAACAATCATTGACTGGTTGGCAGATGAATTCAATGCTGAAGAAGGAATAGATTTGCGTATTGACCCAATGTCATTGCAACGGATTAAAGAAGCTGCTGAAAAAGCAAAAATTGAATTGTCATCTTCTGCTGAAACAGAAATCAATTTGCCTTACGTTACTGCTACGGCTTCAGGACCAAAACACTTAGTTAAAAAATTGACAAGAGCTAAATTTGAGCAATTGTCTGATTCATTAGTAAAACGTTCTATGGCACCAGTTGCAAAAGCGTTGAAAGATGCTGGTTTATCTGTTTCTGATATTGATGAAGTAATCTTAGTTGGTGGTTCTACACGTATGCCAAAAATTGCTGAAGAAGTTGAAAAATTCTTTGGTAAAAAAGCATCAAAAGGAGTAAATCCTGATGAGGTTGTGGCTATTGGAGCTGCTATTCAAGGTGGAGTTCTTTCTGGAGATGTAAAAGATGTATTGTTGTTAGACGTTACGCCTTTATCTTTAGGAATTGAAACTATGGGTGGTGTTATGACTACATTAATTGAGTCGAATACAACTATTCCAACAAAAAAATCACAAATATTCTCTACAGCTGCAGATTCTCAACCAACAGTTGAATTGCACGTATTGCAGGGTGCAAGAGCTATGGCTGCTGATAACAAAACTATTGGTCGTTTTAACTTAGATGGTATTCCACCAGCACCAAGAGGAGTTCCTCAAATTGAGGTTACTTTTGATATTGATGCCAATGGTATCATCAAAGTTTCTGCTACTGATAAAGGAACTGGAAAATCGCACGATATTCGTATCGAAGCTTCTTCTGGATTGACATCTGAAGAAATCGAAAGAATGAAAAAAGATGCTGAAGCAAATGCTGGAGCAGATAAAATTGCAAGAGAAAGAGTAGAAAAATTGAACGAAGCAGATGGAATGATTTTCCAAACTGAAAGCCAATTGAAAGAATTAGGTAGCAAACTATCTGATGAAAACAAAACCGCAATCGAATATGCATTGACAGAATTGAGAATGGCTCACCAATCTCAAGATATTGCCGCAATCCAATCAGGATTAGACAATATCAATGCCGCTTGGAAAGTAGCTACAGAAGCTATGTATGCTGAAGGAGAACAAGGTCAACAAGCTGAAGCACAACCACAAGAAGCACAAGGTGACAACGTTCAAGATGTAGACTACGAAG
This sequence comes from Flavobacteriaceae bacterium, assembly GCA_009693635.1. Classification (GTDB taxonomy): domain Bacteria; phylum Bacteroidota; class Bacteroidia; order Flavobacteriales; family Flavobacteriaceae; genus Flavobacterium. Next base: position 17,961 of record SHWW01000025.1, on the reverse strand, counting down.
AAGTTAAATAAGCAGAGAATCCAATGTTTTTTGCATACCAAAAGAGGCTGTTCGATGAGAACAGCCTCTTTTTTATGAATTTTTAAAAAGATCCAAGATTATATAAAAAACAAAAAGATAATAGACAAAGAGATGAAAGATAAAATTTGTCGAACAAAGAAAGTCTGAATGTTCAAATGAAAAGTTAAACACAGATTTCCACAGATTAATAGACAATCAAATGTTAATGCAATAATTACTAGCATTCATAACTTATAATATATAATTCCTAATTATTTAGTCTATCCCCTTTCGCTCGATTACGATTTATATATAAATTAAAAACCCAACCTAATTTTATACAAGTTGAGTTTAAAATCAAGTAATACTCTAATGATATTATTTGTATTTACTTTTCTATTTAGGATTTAAAGCTTCATTAATTCTAGAAATTAAATCAAGAACGTGGTATTTGCTCATTCGATCCGTCATTCTTGCGGAAGACATTTTCAAATCATTTTTAAGCATATTCAGTTGACCTCTAGCGATAGAAGGTAAATCTGTTTCGGCTAAATTCACGGTTCTCGTGTTGAAACCATAGGTAACTCCCACAGGAACAGATCTTACTGATGCGTTTCCTGGTTTAAGCAAGTTAATCATTTTGTCAATATATATTTTTTGAATATTTCTTCGATACATATCAATAGAATTTTTGCTTTTCAGTTCAGAGAAAATACCTTTATTCAAATCCGTTATTAATTCGTCAACTGAATAATTATCTTTGCTAACCATAGAAGTTTCTAAAAGGCGGACCATTCTGTCTCCTGCCAAAAGGCTTGATAGGGCAGCATCTTGCATTCCTTTTATAGCCTCAACTCCGCTTTCTGGTTTTATTTTTGAAAGTATATTTTGATCCAATAACCATTTTGGAGTAGTAAATAATTGTGTATTTAAGAAGGCTACTGCATCTTTTTGAATGTTTTTTGGAACGACTTGGAATTGATTACCAGTCATATCATATGTTTTTGGACTATCATAAATTCCACCAACATTTTTTGTAACGTGACCCAGGTATCTTCTGAATTGTCCTGAAAGTGCTCCGTAAAGTTCATCTAGTTCGGCATAACTTTCGCCATCTTCTTTAGACCATTCCAATAAGTTTGGTAGAATTCTTTTTAGATTTTTTATACCGTATTCAGAAGCTCTCATTGCATTGTCACCAATATCTTCTGTTTGATATCTAGGATCGTACGGACTAGATTCTGTTCCAAACCACAAGCGACGGTTTTTGTAAGCTTCCTTGGTCATTTCATTTAAAAATGCCTTTTCTTCAGCTTCCGTTTTTGTATTTTCAAAATAGGAATACCCCCATTTAATAGCCCATTTATCATAGTCTCCAATTCTAGGAAATAAATCGGTAACGCCATCTTCTGGTTGCGCTACATAATTAAAACGTGCATAATCCATTATAGAAGAAGTATGTCCGTTTAGCTTTTGGAATTCTTTGTCTCTTAATTTTTCAACAGGAGTTGCAGAACTTGCACCCATATTGTGACGCAATCCTAACGTATGACCTACTTCATGGGAAGAAACGAAGCGTATTAATTCGCCCATCAATTTATCATCAAACTTTTTAGTTCTTGCAGCTGGATCTACAGCGCCAGTTTGAATTAAATACCAATTTCTTAAAAGGCTCATGATATTATGGTACCATCCAATATGGCTTTCCAAGATTTCACCGCTTCTTGGATCATGAACATTTGGTCCGTAGGCATTTTGAATATCAGCTGCAAAATAGCGTAATACAGAAAAACGAGCGTCTTCCAAACTCATTGTTGGGTCATTTTCAGGCCAATATTCTCCACGAATGGCGTTCTTCCAACCTGCATTTTCAAAGGCAACCTGCCAATCGTCGATACCTAGCTTAATAAATTTTTTCCATTTTTCTGGAGTGGCTGAATCAATATAGTATACAATAGGTTTCAAAGGTTCAATTAATTCTCCCTTTTTTTGTTTTTGAGCGTCTTCTTCTGATTTTGGTTCTAAACGCCATCTAACAGCAAAAACTTTGGTATCTGATTTTTGAGATTCTTCTTCAAAAACATCAAATTCATTGGCAAAAAATCCAACCCGTGCATCAAATTCTCTTTTGCGCATCGGTTTTTTTGGTAACAAAATCATAGAAGTATTTATTTCTACTGTAATTACTCCTGCATCTAAAGCTGCGGGTAAATCAATCCCAATTTTTGGAGTTGGTGAGGTATTTATTTTTGGAGGAGTAGTTGTAAATGTTTTTACACTTCTGATTTCAGTATTGATTGGAAAACTACTTATTTTTGAGATAAATGATTTGTCCTTTTGAAACGTTTGTATGTTTAACAATTGTTTTTTAATTGGATCTAAAGAAAAAGTTTGAACATCTGCATCAAAAGTTGTTGATAGATCTAAAACATAACCAGTGATTTTTCCAGTCTCATCTTTTTTGTAAGCAAGCACATCATAATTTCCAACAATTGGGTCTGAATTTGAATTTTTAACCGCTTGTGCCATCGGTTTACCTTCATCAGGAGACATTATTACATAAGTAATGGAGCGAAGTAGGATGTTGTTATTTAATCCTTTTTCCCAACGAACAACCTGTCTGTTGATTTCTTCCCCCCCAAAAATCCCACCTCCAGCAGGAGTTTTTGAATATCGAGTAATGGTCATTATTTCACTTCCCAAAAGAGAGTTGGGAATTTCAAAAAGATATTTGTTGTCCATTTTATGAACATCTATTAATCCTTTTTGTGTTACCGCGGTTGAATCAATAACTTTCTTATAAGGTTTCGGTTCTTTTTTGGTATCTGTTGCTTTTGTCTCTACTTTGATATCAGTGCTTTTGTCTGTTTTTCCTTTTTTGTTGTTTTGTGCAACTATTTCTGGAGAAGTTAAAACCAACAGAAATAAAATGATTTTGGTAAGTGTTTTTTTTTGCATTTAGTTAAAGATAAAATAGTTAATAGTTAGTTTTAGTTATAGATTAATTTTAAAAAATCTTCATTAGTTTTTCAAATTTATTAATATATTTTGAATTATAAGTAATAAAAATAGCAATTTTAAATAATTAACAATCGATTGGTGATTGCAAGTTTGTAATTATTAATTTTGATTTTGTTAAATCTTAAAAATCGATTAAAGAATATTAAACAGATAAATTGTGGAGTTGCTTATCTTAATTATGGAAAACATTTAAATATTTTTTTTATATAATTTTTCTATCCAATTATAATCTTTATTTTTTTAGTAATTATAAATAACACTCATTTTATACTACATTATTTTTTTAATTTAACTATAATTTTTATCTATTGAAATATTTTTTAAGATAGATAAAAAATAGATAATTTTGTATTGTGTAGTTTATAAATTTTAAAATAATCAAATTATGGAAAATAGCAAAAATTTGAATTCTTCAGCAAATGAAACTAGTTATAATGTTAACAGCTCGAGTAAATGTCCTTTTTCTGGAGGTGCAGTAAAACAAACTGCTGGTGCTGGCATGAGAAACGGTGATTGGTGGCCAAATCAGTTAAAATTGAACATCCTTCGTCAACATTCTTCTATATCTAATCCAATGGACAAAAATTTCAATTATGCTGAGGCGTTTAAGAGTCTCGATTTAGTTGTTTTGAAGAAAGATATTGTTGATTTAATGACAACTTCTCAGGATTGGTGGCCTGCTGACTATGGACATTACGGACCTTTCTTTATTAGATTGGCTTGGCATAGTGCTGGTACTTACAGAATAGCTGATGGACGTGGTGGAGCCGCTTCCGGTACGCAGCGTTTTGCGCCTCTTAATAGTTGGCCTGATAATGCTAACCTTGATAAAGCTCGTTTGTTATTATGGCCAATAAAACAAAAATATGGCAATAAAATTTCATGGGCTGATTTAATGATTCTAGTAGGGAACTGTGCATTGGAATCGATGGGTTTCAAAACTTTTGGTTTTGGAGGTGGTCGTGTTGATGTTTGGGAACCTGAGGAAGATATTTATTGGGGTTCAGAAGAAAAATGGTTGGATGACAAACGTTATTCTGGAGATCGCGAATTAGAAAATCCCCTTGCTGCTGTGCAAATGGGACTTATTTATGTTAATCCAGAAGGACCCAATGGAAATCCTGATCCACTAGGATCTGCGAGAGATATTCGTGAAACTTTTGCTCGTATGGCAATGAATGACGAAGAAACTGTAGCGCTAATTGCTGGGGGCCACACTTTTGGAAAAACTCATGGTGCAGCCGATCCAAGTAAGTATATTGGTCCAGAACCCGCAGGTGCAAGTATAGAAGAGCAAAGCTTGGGATGGAAAAATAATTTTGGAAGTGGTAATGGTGAAGATACTATTACAAGTGGTCTAGAGGGTACTTGGACTACTACTCCCACAAAGTGGAGTAATAACTATTTTGAAAATCTTTTTGGATTCGAATGGGAATTAACCAAGAGTCCAGCAGGAGCTCAGCAATGGAAACCAAAAAATGGAGGAGGAGCGGGTAGTGTGCCTGATGCTCACAATTCATCAAAGAGTCATACACCAATTATGCTTACATCGGATATCGCTTTGAAAGTAGATCCAGTTTATGAAAAAATTTCAAGACGTTTTTATGAAAATCCAACTGAGTTTGCGGATGCGTTCGGTCGTGCCTGGTTTAAACTTACGCACCGCGATATGGGACCAATTTCACTTTATCTTGGTTCTGAAGTTCCAAAAGAAGAACTTATTTGGCAAGATCCTATACCAGTTATTACCTATAAATTAATTGACGCCAATGATATTAATTCGTTAAAAGCTAAAATACTAAATTCTGGATTATCTGTTTCTGAAATGGTTTCTGCTGCTTGGGCTTCAGCATCAACTTTTCGAGGTTCTGATAAAAGAGGAGGAGCAAATGGCGCACGAATTAGCTTGTCACCTCAAAAGTATTGGGAAGCAAATAACCCAACTAAATTATCGAAAGTATTAGAAGTTCTAGTAAATATTCAAGCAGAATTCAATAATTCTCAATCTGGAGGCAAACATGTATCTCTTGCGGACTTAATAGTTCTTGCAGGAGCTACAAGTATTGAGAAAGCTGCAAAAGATGCAGGTCAAGATGTGAAAGTTTCTTTTACCCCAGGACGAACTGATGCTTCACAAGAGCAAACAGATGTAGCGTCGTTTGCAGTTCTTGAGCCTGAAGCGGATGGGTTTCGTAATTACATAAAAACAAGATTTACTATATCTGCTGAGGAAATGCTTGTTGATAAAGCGCAACTATTAACACTAACTCCCCCAGAAATGACAGTTCTTGTTGGTGGTTTGCGAGTGCTTAACACAAACTTCAATCAATCTAAACACGGTGTATTTACTACTCGTCCAGAAGTACTAACAAATGATTTTTTTGTCAATTTATTAGATATGGGTACAACTTGGAAAGCTTCTTCAAATTCACAAGAAGAATTTGAAGGTCATAATCGTACAACAGGTGAATTGAAATGGACAGCTTCTCGTGTAGATCTTATTTTTGGATCAAACTCTGAGCTTAGAGCACTTTGTGAAGTTTATGGAAGTTCTGATTCTCAAGAAAAATTCGTAAATGATTTTGTGGCTGCATGGAATAAAGTAATGAACCTTGATCGCTTCGACTTATATTAATAAGTGTTATCAAAAATTCAATATTAAGGTGGTTTGGAAACAGGCTGCCTTTTTTATTTACCAATAGTTACACTTCTTCAATTTAAATATCACTAAGTTTTATATATTTGTTTCTATATTTTAGCAAAGTGTTAATTATTTAAATTGATCATCCAGAATAAATATTATGAATTTCTCCAATTTATTTCGAAAAAAAACAGTTCAAGACATATTAAAACAAGTTGCTAAAAACGAAGCCGACGGACATAATTCTCTAGGCAAGCATTTAAAAACAAGAGATTTAGCAGCTTTTGGAATTGCTGCGATTATCGGTGCAGGAATTTTTAGCACCATTGGAAAAGCAAGTTTTGATGGTGGTCCAGCTGTAATTTTCTTATTTCTATTTACTGCAATTGCGTGTAGTTTTGCTGCTTTTGCGTATGCTGAATTTGCATCGATGGTGCCTGTTTCGGGAAGTGCTTATACCTATTCTTATGTTGCTTTTGGGGAATTAATCGCCTGGATTATTGGTTGGGCTTTGATTATGGAATATGCCATCGGGAATATAACTGTTGCCATTTCGTGGAGTGATTATTTTACGAGTTTGATGAATAATATTATAGGTAATTTGAATCACAAATATGATTTGCATTTACAAGTATTAGCCGATTGGGTTCAAATGGATTATTTAACCGCTTCCAATGGTTTCAAAGATGCAACGGCTTTAATGCAAGGCGGAAAATCCTTTGAAAATTTGAGTTCAGGAATGCAAACCGCTTATACGGCTTGGACGACTTCTCCAGTAATTGGAAACTTCCATATTGTTGCTGATTTACCTGCTTTAGGAATTATTGTTTTAATTACAGCATTGGTTTATCGTGGAATGAAAGAATCGCGAAATGCAAGCAATGCAATGGTTTTAGTGAAATTATGTATCATTTTATTGATAATTGCAGTTGGTGTTTTTTATGTTGATATGGACAATTGGCAACCTTTTGCTCCAAATGGAGTTAGCGGAATTTTGAAAGGAGTTTCTGCAGTGTTTTTTGCTTATATTGGTTTTGATGCCATTTCTACAACAGCTGAAGAATGCGAAAATCCACAGAGAGATTTACCTCGTGGAATGATGTGGGCAATAATAATATGTACGGTTTTATATATTGCAATTACATTGGTACTTACAGGAATGGTTCACTATTCTGACTTGAATGTGGGTGATCCATTATTATTTGTATTCGAAAAATTAGATTTAAAAGTAATGTCTGCCATAATTGGTGTTTCTGCGGTGATAGCAATGGCGAGTGTTTTATTGGTGTTTCAAATGGGACAACCCCGAATTTGGATGAGTATGAGCCGTGATGGATTGTTGCCAAAAAAATTCGCAAGAGTACATCCTAAATTCAAAACCCCATCGTTTGCAACAGTTGTAACAGGATTTGTCGTGGCCATTCCAGCATTGTTTTTGAACCTTACAATGGTAACCGATTTATGTAGTATTGGAACCTTATTTGCGTTTGTATTAGTTTGCGCAGGAGTTTTGGTATTACAAAATAAAACAGATATTCCTCGTGGGAAATTCAAAACGCCGTACGTGAATTCAAAATTTGTTATTCCAGTTTTATTAGTAGCAGGATTGTTTTATGCTTTTAAATACAACACTAAAAGTACCATGGATTTCATTACTAATGAAAAAAAAATTAATTCTCCTGAGGATATTGTAAAGTCATTGGATAAAATACAATCGGAATTGGTTTATAACTATTTGGCTGGTTTTGATAAAAATAATAGTACCACTTCTAAGCCTGATTTAGAAGTTATTTTGAGCAAATATTATGAAAAGGATGGCCAATATCAATCGGTTATTAGTGCGTTACCAATTAGTGATTCTCAAAAATACGAAACTGGTTTTAGCTTGTTCAAACATAAAATTCCAATGTGGATTTTTCTGATTACTTTAATGTTCTTAACGGTTTGGTCGAATCGTCAAAATTTATCGCTGATTCCATTATTGGGATTAATTTCTTGTCTGTATATGATGGCGGAACTAAGTGTTTGGAATTGGATTTATTTTACGATTTGGTTGATGATTGGCTTGGTAATTTATTTTGGCTACAGCCGAAAAAATAGTAAATTAAATACAACGGAATAAACACAATTTCAATAATATTTAAAAAATCCGTTTTGTTATTTTATAAGCGGATTTTTTGATTCTAAAATATCTTAAAATTTCAATTTTCAAATTCCCACATTATAACTATCTTTGACCACTTAAAATAAGATACCAAAAATGACATTATCGCAACTACTTACGCCATCAATTGAAAAAGCAATCCAATCGCTATTTGATGTAGCTATTGACAAAATAGAATTTCAATTGACACGCAAGGAATTTGAAGGAGATATTACGATGGTAATTTTTCCTTTATTGAAAGTCATAAAAAGTAATTCCGTTGAATTGGGAAACAAAATCGGAACTTATTTAGTAGATAACGTCTTAGAAGTTAAAACTTTTAATGTGGTTTCTGGGTTTTTAAATATCGTGATTTCAGATGCTTATTATCTAAAATTCTTCAATGAAATAAAAGACAATGCCAAATTTGGTTTTGTTACTCCAAATCCAAATGAAGCTGCAGTTATGGTCGAATATTCTTCGCCAAACACCAATAAACCTTTACATTTAGGACACGTTCGTAATAATTTATTAGGATATTCTGTTGCCGAAATTATCAAAGCATCAGGAAAAAAAGTATATAAAACGCAAATCATCAACGATCGTGGAATTCATATTTGCAAGTCAATGTTGGCGTGGCAAAAATTCGGAAACCGACAAACTCCAGAAAATTCAGGATTGAAAGGCGATAAATTAGTTGGTAATTTTTATGTTGCCTTTGACAAAGCCTATAAAGAAGAAATTGCGCAATTAATCACCGAGGGAAAATCGGAAGATGAGGCTAAAAAACAAGCGCCAATTATCATTGAAGCACAAGAAATGCTATTAAAATGGGAAGCTGGCGATGCCGAAGTTATTTCACTTTGGAAAACGATGAACCAATGGGTTTACGATGGTTTTGCTATAACTTACAAAAATTTAGGCGTTGATTTTGACAGTTATTATTACGAAAGCAACACCTATTTATTAGGAAAAGACGTGGTTCAAATTGGGTTGGAAAAAGGAATTTTCGAAAAAGATCCTGATGGTTCGGTTTGGATTGATTTAACCCCCGATGGTTTGGACCGAAAAATAGTCCTTCGTTCGGATGGAACTGCCGTTTATATGACACAAGATATTGGAACTGCAATCCAACGTGTAAATGACTTCCCTGACGTTGGCGGTATGGTTTATACGGTTGGAAACGAGCAAGATTATCATTTTAAAGTGTTGTTTTTAATATTGAAAAAATTAGGTTTCGTATGGTCAAAAAATCTATTTCATTTGTCGTACGGAATGGTAGATTTACCTTCTGGTAAAATGAAAAGCCGTGAAGGAACCGTTGTAGATGCGGATGATTTGATTAATGAAATGACCGAAACGGCTCAAAAAATTTCTGAAGATTTAGGAAAATTAGAAAGCTATTCTGCCGAGGAAAAAGCCAAATTATATAACATAATTGGTTTGGGCGCCTTGAAATACTACATTTTGAAAGTCGATCCTAAAAAGAGAATCCTATTTGACCCCGAAGAATCCGTTGATTTTGCTGGGAATACAGGGCCATTTATCCAATATACCTATGCGAGAATCCAATCGATTATTCGCAAAGCCAACTTCGATTTTTCTGCAAAAACAGACATAGAAACTTTGCACGAAAAGGAAAAGGAACTGCTAAAACAATTGGAATTATTTCCTGAAGTAATTCAAAATGCGGCGCAAAATCATAGCCCTGCATTAATTATAAACTTCACTTATGACTTTGTCCGCGAGTACAATTCGTTCTATCAAGCAGTGCCGATTTTAGGTTCAAATGTGCAAAACGAAAAGATTTTCCGCGTGCAATTGTCTAAAAAAGTTGCCGACACGATTGCCGCTGCATTCCAACTTTTGGGGATTCAAGTTCCTGAGAGAATGTAGTTTTATTTGGGCGTGTCCCTCGTTTATAATATTTGGAGATAAGATGCAATCTATGGTAAACTCCGTCCTGCCCTTCGTTGCAAGTCCTCAAAAACTCTATTTCATTCCCTTTTTTGTTTGCTTTCAACTGCCATCACTCACGAAAAATCAATTCAATTCAACATTTCAGTACCAAAATAAATTTAACTAAAAAACAACTTCAATTTTGCTACTTTGAACCTTTGACGCTTTCCAACTTTATCTTATATTTGCATTTCAATAAAAAAGTACAATTATGTTCGATAATTTAAGTGATAAATTAGACAAAGCCTTTCATATATTAAAAGGACACGGAAAAATAACAGAAATAAATGTTGCCGAAACATTAAAAGAAGTTCGCCGTGCCTTATTAGATGCCGATGTTAACTTTAAAATAGCTAAAGATTTTACTGCCAAAGTAAAGGAAAAAGCCATTGGACAAAATGTATTAACCACATTACAACCGGGACAATTATTAGTTAAATTAGTCAAAGACGAACTAACTGAATTAATGGGTGGTGAAGTAGCAGGAATTAATCTTTCTGGTGCGCCAACCGTGATTTTAATGTCGGGTTTACAAGGTTCTGGAAAAACTACTTTCTCTGGGAAATTAGCTAATTTTCTTAAAACTAAAAAGAGTAAAAATCCACTGCTAGTTGCTTGTGATGTCTATCGTCCTGCGGCAATAAACCAGTTGCACGTGATAGGAAGTCAAATTGGGGTTGAAGTGTATTCTGAATTAGGAAATAATAATACAGTTGAAATTTCACAAAATGCGGTTAAATATGCAAAAGAAAAAGGATTCAATGTTGTAATTGTCGATACCGCTGGTCGTCTTGCTGTTGATGCTGAAATGATGGATGAAATTGCTCGTGTTCACAAAGCAATTCAACCACAAGAAACCTTATTTGTTGTTGATGCAATGACTGGTCAAGATGCAGTAAACACTGCTAAAGCGTTCAATGATATATTAAATTTTGATGGGGTAATTCTTACCAAATTAGACGGTGATACTCGTGGAGGAGCGGCCATTTCTATCAAATCGGTGGTTAACAAACCCATTAAATTTGTAGGAACTGGTGAAAAAATGGAAGCAATTGATATTTTCTATCCAGAACGTATGGCGGAGCGTATCCTTGGAATGGGTGATGTTGTTTCCTTGGTAGAAAGAGCGCAAGAGCAATATGACGAAGAAGAAGCGAGAAAAATTCAAAAGAAAATTGCCAAAAACGAATTTGGCTTTGATGATTTTCTTTCTCAAATTCAACAAGTAAAAAAAATGGGAAATATGAAAGACTTAGTCGGAATGATTCCTGGAGCTACAAAAGCAATGAAAGATGTGGAAATTGAAGATGATTCTTTCAAACATATTGAAGCAATAATTCATTCCATGACGCCAAAAGAAAGAACAAGGCCCGCAATTATTGATATGAAAAGAAAAACCAGAATTGCAAAAGGTTCTGGAACTAAAATTGAGCAAGTAAATCAACTAATGAAACAGTTTGACCAAATGAGCAAAATGATGAAAATGATGCAAGGTCCGGGTGGAAAAAATATGATGAAAATGATGGGCGGAATGACGGGTGGAATGACGGGTGGAATGCCTGGAATGAGGTAATCTTTGAGTCGAAAATAAAAAAAGATAACAAAAAAAGTAATAAACAACAACTCCAATGCAACTACTAGACGGAAAAAAAGTATCCGAAGATATTAAGGTCGAAATCATGGCTGAAGTTCAAAAGATGAAAGACAATAACGAAAAAGTGCCTCATTTGGCTGCGATTATCGTTGGAAATGATGGCGCTAGTTTAACTTATGTTGGAAGTAAAGTGAAAGCCTGCGAAAGAGTAGGTTTTGAATCAACACTAATAAATTTGCCAAGTACAACTTCTGAAACTGAATTACTTCTAAAAATTAAGGAATTAAATGAAGACAACAACATCGATGGATTTATAGTTCAATTGCCTTTGCCAGATCAAATTGACACTCAAAAAGTCTTAATGGCTGTTGATCCAAGTAAAGATGTAGATGGTTTTCATCCTGAAAATTTTGGTAAAATGGCGTTGGATATGTCCACTTTTATACCTGCAACTCCTTTTGGAATCTTAGAACTATTAGAACGATACAAAGTTGAAACCAAAGGAAAACATACTGTTGTTATTGGTCGTAGCCACATTGTGGGTCGTCCAATGAGTATTTTGATGGGTAGAAAAGGATTTCCCGGAAATTCAACAGTAACTTTAACACACAGTTATACCAAAAATATCGCTCAGATTACTACCCAAGCCGATATTATCATCACCGCTTTAGGAGTTCCAAATTACCTAAAAGCAGAAATGGTAAAAGAGGGTGCCGTTGTAATTGATGTAGGTATTACTCGAGTTGCTGACGAAACAACTGAAAAGGGATATGTTATTACTGGTGATGTTGATTTTGAAAATGTAAGTAAGAAAGCCTCTTTTATTACTCCGGTTCCTGGTGGAGTAGGGCCGATGACTATTGCAATGTTATTGAAAAATACATTATTAGCAAGAGAGCAACGAAAGTTAGCTAATAAAAAATAAAAAAGCCCTGAACATTGTTTAAGTTTTTTTTATTTAATAATCACCGGGTTTTTTATATCTCGGATCGTCTCTTTTTATAAATTCGGTTCTTCGTTTAACTGGTTCTATTTTCGGCAAACTCGCTTCTTCCGTTTTGCTTGAAGGTTCAATAAGTTGATTCAGCTCCAGAATTTCTGCATCGGTTAAATCACGAAATCTTCCCGCAGGAACATCCAACGAAATATTGATAATCCGAATTCGTTTTAACGCCACCACATCGTAACCTAAATATTCCGACATTCTACGAATTTGACGATTTAAACCTTGTGTCAAAACAATTTTAAATATGAATTGACTGATTTGCTCTACTTTGCATTTCCGTGTTACAGTGTCTAAAATCGGAACTCCATTACCCATTTTTTTAATGAAATCGGCAGTAATTGGTTTGTTCACAGTTACAGTATATTCTTTTTCATGATTGTTTCGAGCTCGAAGTATTTTGTTTACAATATCGCCATCATTGGTCATGAAAATCAATCCCTCGCTGGCTTTGTCTAGTCTTCCAATAGGGAAGATTCGTTTTGGATAATTGATGTAATCCACAATATTATCACGAACGTCTAAATTGGTTGTACATTCAATTCCTACGGGTTTATTGAATGCCAAATAAACTAGTTTTTCATGTTGTTCACGAATTAGTTTTCCATCAATTCGAACTTCATCTGTTGGAGAAACTTTCGTGCCAAGTTCAGGTACAACACCATTTATGGTAACGCGACCTTCGTCAATTAGTTTATCGGCTTCTCTACGAGAACAATATCCTGTTTCTCCAATGAATTTATTGAGACGCTTTAGATTTTCTACCATTGTGCAAAGTTAATTAGAAAATCGATTATTAAGTAATTTGTAGATTAAATAGTTACTCTTCTGCTATAAACAGAACTATTTTTTGATATAAATCAGTATCATTCATATTGTGTCCAATCCCTTTTGTTGATATAAAAATTGAATTTTTACAAGCGATTGCATTTTTTTCTCCTTCAGAAAAAGGAACAATTTTATCTTCCTTATCGTGAGCAATAAAAGTTTTGGTTATTATATTAGATGATAAAATTTGATCACTCAATTCAGTAATATTGAGATTATAATTTTCCAAATAATAGTTTTCTAAACCTTTATATATTATGGAATTCAAACTCAATAATTTAATATAATTTTTGAATATTACAATAAAATCAGATGGTGCGCCAAGAATTACCATCTTTTGAATCGAAGGATTTTGATATAGTGATTGATAATACAAACAGGCTTTACCGCCAATTGAATGACCGATTAAAATCTGTGGTTTATATTGTTTGGCTACGTGATTTATGAATTCTGCATATTTTGGAATATTGAAATCTATTCCACTTGATAATCCATGAGCAGGAGCATCAATTGCAACAATTGTATTTCCGGATTCTAATAAAAAAGGAAGTGCTTTTTTCCAACGTGCCGAATTGCTTTCCCAACCGTGAATTAATAAAATTAACGTTTCATCGCCTTTCCAAATATAGGTTTGAATAGTATTTCCTTCAAAATCTAAAGTCACGGCTTCAGCATTTTGAAGAATTTCTGGGATTGAATTTAACGTGATTTTTCCTTTTCTGGGAATACTGAATAAATAATACGCTTTTTGAGTTGCTCTCTTCGGGGAAATAAAACTCAGCACATTGATGTAAAAACCTATGGATTTTGTGAGCAGGAAATAATTGATTTTCTTCATAATAAAAAAGCCACGTTGTTAGCGTGGCTTCATATAATTAAAATTTAGAAAACATTTTTTCCATTTTTTCTCTTTCCTCTTCAGCAAGTGAGCTGTCAACTAAAATTCTTCCTGAATGTTCATCGGTGATGATTTTTTTTCTTGACGCAATTTCCACTTGTGTTTGTGGTGGAATTGTAAAGAATGAACCTGCAGAAGCACCTCTTTCAATAGAAACTACTGCCAATCCGTTACGAACACTTGATCTAATTCTTGTGTAAGCAGCTAATAATCTTTGTTCTATTAAAGCTTGGTATTCAGCTGATTTTTCTGTCAAGAAACCTTCTTCTTTTTCAGTTTCAGACATAATTGCATTCAATTCTGTCTTTTTATGCTTTAAGTGAGTTGATTTAATGTCTAATTTTTCTTTAGATTGAGAAATTACTTCTTTTTTATATTCAATAGTAGCTTTCATTTCTTTAATTTGTTTTTCGGCTAATTGAATTTCAAGCTCTTGAAACTCAACTTCTTTTGTTAAAGAGTTGAATTCTCTATTGTTACGAACAGTTTCTTGTTGTTTAACATATTTTTTCATTGACTCATTGTGATCGTCAATAGCTATTTTTTTAGCTTTGATAAGATCTTCAATAACGGTCAAATCATTTTTAAGTTTATCTAAACGAGTGCTTAAACCAGCAACTTCATCTTCTAAATCTTCTACTTCTAGAGGAAGTTCTCCTCTAACATTTCTGATTTCGTCAATTCTTGTATCAATTAATTGCAAATCATATAATGCTCTTAATTTGTCTTCTACACTTAGTTCTTTCGTATTCGCCATAATAATTTATAAGTACTTAACTGGATTTGTATTTTCTTCCGATAAAATGATTGCAAAATTAAGGATTTTTTTTCTAAGAAAATCAACAATATAATTTTTTGTATACCTTTCACTCTCAAAATGACCAATATCTGCCAAAATTATTCGATTTTCGGCTTCATAAAACTGATGGTACTTCAAATCTGCCGTTAAAAAAACATTTGCGCCAGCAGAAATTGCATTTTTGATTGCAAAACTTCCAGCTCCTCCAAGAAGGGCAACTTTTTTTATTGGTTTTCCAATAAATTTGGAATGACGAATTACCTCGCTTTGCATTTTATCTTTTACAAACAATAAAAAATCTTTTTCCGTCATCGGATTTTCTAATTCTCCAATCAATCCCATTCCAATATTTTGATGTTTGTTTTGCAATTCTATGATTTCATAAGCAACTTCTTCATAAACATGGCTTTCAAAAAGGGCTTTCAGAATTTTGCTTTCCAATTGTTTTTCAAAGGTAACTTCAATTTTAATTTCATCTGCCTTAACAAATTCAAATCGTTCACCAATTCCAGGATTGCTGTGCTCATTTCCCACATAAGTTCCCAATCCTTTGGAGCTAAAACTACAATTTTCATAGTTTCCAATTGTTCCTGCTCCAGCATCAAAAAGGGCATTTCTAACTTTTTCTACATTTTCAGGAATGGTAAAAGCGACTAATTTTCTTATAAAATGCTCTTTTGGAATTAGAATTTTAGTATTTATTAAACCTAAAGCGGTACCGAAAATTTTATTTACACCTTCAGGATGATTATCTAATGCGGTATGGACGGCATAAATAGCAATATCATTCTTGATTGCTTTAATAATGGAGCGTTCAACATAATTTTTTCCATTAATTTTTTTCAATCCTGAGAATAATATAGGATGGAAACACACCACTAAGTTGCAATTTTTGTTAATAGCTTCGTCAATTACACTTTCTAATGCATCATGGCAAACTAAAATCCCATTTGCTTTATCCTCAATGTTACCTATTAGTAATCCTACATTATCGAAATCTTCAGCATATGACAAAGGTGCCATTTCTTCAAGTACGGCAATTAGATCTTTAATTTTATGCATAATTGTATTATTTGAATTTACAAATTAACGAATAATCAATTCAACTTTTTTTATAAAGATAAAATATTATACTTTCGTAAAATGAATTTATTGAGAAAAATACTATTTCCATTTGCCATTATATATGGTATTATAACTTCATTTCGAAATTTTCTCTATGATACTGGGGTTCTAAAATCCTATTCTTTCAATTTGCCAATAATTTCGGTTGGGAATCTAAGCGTTGGTGGAACAGGAAAAACACCTCAAATTGAATATTTAATCCGATTATTAAATGAAAAATATAAAATAGCAACTTTAAGTCGGGGTTATAAAAGAAAATCTAATGATTTTATTTTGGCTGATGCCAATGTAAATGCGTCTATAATTGGTGATGAACCGTTTCAGTTTTACTCAAAATTCCCTAATATTCAAGTTGCTGTTGATGCCAATCGAAAAAATGGAATTGAACAATTACTTTCCCAATTTTCAAAACCAGAATTGATTTTATTGGATGATGCTTTTCAACATCGTAAAGTAAAAGCAGGATTAGATATTTTATTGACTTCCTATAATGAATTGTATTCAGATGATTTTCAGCTTCCAACAGGTAATTTAAGAGAAACTAGGAATGGAGCAAAAAGAGCTAATATAATTGTTGTAACTAAATGTCCTTCTGATCTATCAAATAAATCTCGAAATGAAATTACTAAAAAGTTGAAAATTAAATCCAATCAGCAACTTTTTTATACCACCATTGCCTATGACGATTTTGTGTATTCTAAAAATGGAAAGCGAAGCGTTTCTGAAATTGAAAATGTTGATAAATTACTTTTGGCTGGAATCGCAAAACCTCAATCTTTTTTTAAATATTTATATAATAAAAGTGAAGTGTGTTTGACTTTTTCAGACCATCATGATTTTACTGATAAAGATATTTTAGAAATTATAAATAAAGCCAAAAACAAAATCATAATTACAACGGAAAAAGACTATGTTAGATTAAATGGGCGTATTCCAAAAGAACAACTTTTTTATCTTCCAATACAAAGTATATTTCTTGAAGAAGGCGAATATTTTGATAAAATTATTACTAATTATGTTGAATTCAGTTTAAGAAATAGCTAATTTGTTCCCAGTATATGTTTAGATCTTAGGTTCAGGATTAGGAAGTTTCACTCAAGATATATTTGCCGTAATCAGAATTCCAAAATTTTCAAGTTTCTTCAGTTTAAGGATAAATATATTTTCCTCCTATTTCCTCGAAGTATAATAAATAAACCAATAAAGATTGAAATAAAAATGAGTTTAAGAATCGAATGGAATTTATTTGTTGAAATAACGAAAATCCGATTAACGAAAATCGAGAGAACTCCATTTGGAAACAAAGAATCCGTTATACAAAAATTCAATGTTAAAGGGAATATTTAAAGATAAATAACTATTAAGTTGCTAATTATTTTTTGTTTAAAAATAAAATTAAGTCAATAATTCGTGAAGAATATCCAATTTCATTATCATACCAACCCACAACTTTCACCATTTTATCAATAACTGATGTTAATTGTGCGTCAAATAAACAAGAATTGGTGTTTCCTATAATATCTACAGAAACAATTGGGTCTTCTGTATAATCTAAAATTCCTTTAAAATTGGTTTGTGATGCAGTTTTAAATGCGGCATTAATTTCTTCAATAGAGACTTGTCTTTTTACATTGAATGTGATGTCGGTTAGTGAACCATCCGGAACAGGAACCCGAATACCACAACCTCCTATTTTTCCTTCAAATTTTGGAAATATTTTCGTAAGTGCTTTTGCTGCTCCAGTTGTTGTTGGAACTATAGATTGAGATGCTCCACGAGCCCTGCGTAAATCTTTATGAGGCTGATCGTGCAAACTTTGGTCGGTGGTGTAGGAGTGAACCGTCGTGATATACGCTTGTTCAATTCCGCATAATTCATCAATAATTTTAATCATTGGAGCTGCATTATTAGTTGTGCAACTCGCATTTGAAATTATAGTTTCGCTTCCAT
>SHWW01000024.1 GCA_009693635.1 Flavobacteriaceae bacterium | reverse complement strand
GCAAAATATTTTGTTCCTGTAATTGTTGGTTTAGACTTGTTTTCAGGTGTAACAGGATTTTCTGTTTTTGGAGGAGGAATTGCACACTTTGCTCACGTTGGCGGAGCGTTGTTCGGTTTTTTAATGGTTTGGTATTGGAAAAAAAATCAGTTTAATTCAAATCGTTGGAATTAGTCCCTTAATATTAAATCTATAATTAAATGATCATATTTGAAGACTTAAAATTGCAATTTAAAATTGGTGATGTTGTAACAAAATTGATATTTTGGAACGTTGCTTTTTTTGCTATTCCAAGCATTATTTTTGGAGTTTTACCTTTGTTTAAAGTTAATATCGATTATATTAATTTTGTTAGTTTGTCCTCTAATCCATTCGATTTACTTTGGAAACCTTGGACAATTTTTTCGTATGCATTTTTCCATTTTGGGATTTTTCACATTCTTTTTAATCTGTTGATGTTGAATTTTGCAGGAAGATTATTCTTAATATTCTTCAATCAAAAGCAATTGTTGAGTTTGTATTTTGTAGGTTCGCTATTTGCAGGCAGTATTTATATACTGAGTTATATGTTTTTTCCTGCTTTGGCAAATGTAAATACGTCTCTGGTTGGCGCTTCTGCATCAGTAATGGCAATTCTTTTTGCAACAGTTTCCTATTCTCCTTTGATGGAAATTAGACTAATGTTTTTTGGAAATGTAAATTTATGGCACATTGCTTTGGTTTTAATTGTAATAGATTTGTTTCAATTGCCAATGGAAAATACAGGCGGACATTTATCGCATATTGGTGGCGCTTTTTTCGGTTATATTTACACACATTTATTGAGGAATGGTAATGATATTTGTGGATGGTTTACTTCAATTTTAGACTTTTTTAGCACTATATTAAACGGAAAAAAGACAACGCCATTCAAAAAAGTTCATAGAAATTATAAAGCTCCAGCAGAAAAAAAAGTTTCTAAAATTGTAACAAAAGACAAAGCACAACAACAAATTGACGAAATTTTAGATAAAATTAGCCAATCAGGTTATGATAGTTTAACAAAAGAAGAAAAAGAATTTCTGTTTAAATCAGGGAAGTAGGTGGTCAGTTTTCAGTGTTAAGAACTCAGCGTCAGTTTGTAGTAAATAAGCAATAATTATGAAAAAGCTTTCTTGGTTTAATAAAGTGGTTTTTTTTATCAATATAGTTTTGGCTGTATTGACATTTATTGCTTATGTTTTACCATTTTTAGCGCCTAAATTGTTTCCGTTTTTGTCAGCATTAACCTTGGTTCTGCCATTATTTTTAATTTTTAATGCTCTTTTCTTTATTTATTGGGGCATTCAGCTCAAACGACAAATAATCTTATCCGCATTGGTTTTGCTGATGGGAATTACATTTATCAATAAATTCTATAAATTTTCATCTACCGATTTACCAAAAGTAGAATATGACTTTGTAGTAATGAGTTATAATGTTCGCTTGTTTAATTTATTCAAATGGTTGAACGACGATAATGTCCCCGAGGAGATTTTGGATTTTATAAACGAGCAAAATCCTGATATACTTTGTATTCAAGAATTTTCAACAACAGCCAAATTAGATTTGAAGATTTACCCGTATAAATATATTTTTATGCAAGGAAAAAAAATTAAATCAGGGCAAGCCATTTTTTCTAAATATCCAATTATAGATGAAGGAAATTTAGTATTTCCAAATTCTAATAATAATGCCATTTTTGCGGATATTAAAAAAGGAAAAGACATTATTCGAGTGTATAATATGCATTTGCAATCCATAAAAATATCACCTGATGTGAATGAAATTTCTGAAAATATTGATGGAATAAACCAAGATAAATCACAAGTTTTGATTATTAGAATTAGTAAAGCTTTTAAGAAACAACAGCAACAAGCTGAGATTTTGATGAATCACAAAAAAGAATGTGAATATCCAATAATTATTTGTGGAGACATGAATAACAGTCCCTATTCCTATGTTTATCGAAGTATTAAAGGCTCTTTAAATGATTGTTTTGAAGAAGCAGGTTCTGGCTTTGGACAAACCTATAATTTTAAATATTATCCGGCACGCATCGACTATATTTTTGCTGATAAAGTTATGAAAGTCAAAAATTTTACGAGTTTTCCCGAATTTATAAATTCTGATCACAGTCCTGTAATTGCAAGATTATCAATGGATTAGATTTATTGCTCTTTTAAATAATCTAATGAAAATCTACCTTCATTGAAAAGTAAATCTATAATACTTAAATTATTAATAAATCCGTGTTTGTACCCAAATACTTGGGTGTAAGAATCAAAAGCAGAATTATCTTTTTTTCCATCAGCTAAATTTCTAAAATCGAAACAATTGGCAGCTTCGTGAAAATATTCAGTAGTTTTTTCAAATTCTAATTTCATACCCATGCATTTTGAAACAATAGCAATTGTTTCAAAATTTAAATCGATTAAAAAAGTATGTTTTTTAGTGAAAATGGGTTGAATTGCATCTTCAAAATATTCGAAAAATGGGGAAGTTCTATACGCTGCTTCAAGAGATTTAAAATGCTGTTTTTGCCAATCGAAAGCAGTTTCAATTTTGATTTCTTTCGTCTTTTGATACCTTTCTTTACTATGTTTCACAGGAATATTCAACATCAAAATTCCATTGGGACTATAAATGTAGGTGCGATTTCGATTCGTTTGCTTCTGAAAATTATCTTCGACTTCAAAAACAATTGAATCTGCCTTAGCCATAGCTGCAAAATTACTTATTGAAGGAAAATAGCTTGGTAGTAGTAAAGAATTCATATTTTGTTCAAAGTTTTTAATGTCATAATGTCGAAAGTCAAATAGTAGTATTTAAAAAGACTTTAAAACTTTCGACTTTGCAACATTTGACTAATTTCCTTTTCTTTTTCTAACAAAATAGCTAATTCCGAAATAAGCAATTAAAGCAAATAAGAAAAATTTGAAATACGATTGTGGTTGTCCGTCGCCACTAACGGTGGTAAACATTCTATCCCAACGAATTTTGTTCAAACCTTTTCCATTTGGATCTAAACTCATCCAAATGAATACTGGTTTTCCAACGATGTGATCTTCGGGTGTATAACCAAAATATCTTGCGTCCAATGAGTTGTGACGGTTATCTCCCATCATCCAATAATAATCTTGTTTAAAGGTATAAGTAGTGGCAATTTGTCCGTTAACTCTAATTTCATTACCCGTAACTTTTAAATCATTTTTTTCATATTCACGAATAATCGTTTTATAAAAAGGCAAACTTTCAGAATTTAAAGCAACGGTAACTCCTTTTTTAGGGATGTAAATTGGACCAAAATTATCCAAATTCCATTTTGTATTATATGGAAATATCGCTGCTTCTGCTTCGTGAGAAATATTTTGAACTACACTTTTTACTATCGGATTCAAACGCAAGCGATTAGCAGATTCTTCAGTTAATGCTCTGAAATAGAAGGTGTTTTGAGTACTTTGGTAAACGCCATCTGTAATATTCAATTCTTTAGTAATATAGGTTTGATCAAAACCATTTCCATCTGTAGTTATAGTATAGGAATATTGAGGTTTTGCTCTTTCTGGCATCGGCATAATTTTGCCATTAATGTAAACAATCCCATCTTTTATGGATAAACTATCCCCTGGAATGCCTACGCAGCGTTTTACATAATTGGTCTTTTTATCGATTGGTTTATCATATCTTTTATCAGCTGCTATATACATATTAAATAAAGTATCCGCAGGCCAGTTAAAAACTACAATGTCAGTTCTGTTGACTTCTTGCATCGCAAAAAAGCGGAAATATGGAACTTGCGGGGATTTTAAATAGGATTTTACATTTAAAAGTGGCAATGTATCATGAACCATTGGGGCAGCTATAGGTGTCATTGGTGTTCTTGCTCCATAATGAAATTTACTTACAAATAAAAAGTCACCTACTAACAATGATTTTTCCAAAGATGCAGTTGGAATAGTATACGGTTGCATCACATAGTTATGAACCAAAGTGGCCACAACTATTGCAAATAGTAACGAACTAACTAAGTCAGCTGTTTTATTTGTAGGCTCTAAAATTCTATTATTTATGTAAACTAATTTATGGGTGTAATTGATATAATAAATATAAAAACCGAAGGTCAATACTACTAAAAGGGTATCCAATGTTGAGTTTTTACCAAAACTTCTTAAAGTTTCAACCCAAACGACAGGAAACATAACAAGATTTACAACGGGAACAAACAATAATATCGTCCACCAAGGCGAACGGTTTATGATTTTCATCAAAACAATTGCGTTGTAAACCGGAATTGCCGCTTCCCATTTTTTTCTACCTGCTGCTTCATACAATTTCCAAGTTCCTAAAAAGTGAATTACTTGAACAATCAAGAAAAATAAAAACCATTGAATTAGTGTCATACTATTTTATTTTTAAGTTTTTGGTTGATAATCGAATTAAAAAATATCCGAATTACTTATATTTAATATGTCTTTCATTGTGAAAACCCCTTTTTTACCCCAGATCCATTCGGCAGCAATTACTGCGCCTAAAGCAAACCCCTCTCTGTTGTGTGCCAAATGTTTTATTTCTATTAAATCAACATCTGAATTATAGGAAACGGTGTGCATGCCAGGAACATTTTCTATTCTTTTGGCATCAATTAAAATGTCATTAGCCATCGGATTTTCTAATGTCCAATTTTTGTAGTTACTATTTTCAATAACTCCATTTGCCAATGATATTGCAGTTCCACTTGGTGAATCTAATTTTTGTGTGTGATGAATTTCTTCAATACCAACTTTATACGCATCAAATTTTGACATGATTTTTGCCAAATACTCGTTCAATTCAAAGAAAATATTTACACCTAAACTAAAATTGGAACTGCTAATAAAAGCACTATTTTTTTCTTTGCAAAGTGCTACCATATTTTCATATTCATTCAACCAACCCGTTGTTCCTGAAATTACTGGGATTCCAAGTTTTAAAGAAGTCGAAATATTTTCAACAGCAGCATCTGGAGCACTAAAATCTATAGCAACATCGGCATTTTCAAGACCATCAAAAGAATCTTCAATAGATTTACGTAAAACGATTTCGTGTCCGCGTTGCAAGGCAATTTTTTCAATTACTTGCCCCATTTTTCCATAACCTAAAAGTGCAATTTTCATTAAAAGTGATAGTTTAAAGTCAAGCCTAAATTTTGCTTATAATTGATTTCATTCTGATAAAGTTCGGGACGAAACGATAATTTATCATTCACGTTGAATTGCATCAAATGGGCATCTATATTAGCATCAATAATATTTAATAAATAAAAACCAACGGTTACTAAAACCGACATATCTCTATTTCGTTGATAAAATCGCTGTCCGGCAATTAATCTCGAATTGTCTAAATATTGATATTGGTCATCATTATATCCCGCCAATCTTCTCTTGTAGGCGTTTCGATAATTATTGTATTTCGTGTTATTTAAAGAATAATAATACAATCCAGCTCCTATTCCGCCGTAAACTAAAGGGATTTTCCAATATTTTTTATTGTATACTTGCCCCAATCCTGGCAAAATAGCAGAATAGAAAGCTGCTTTTGCAGGAGCCAAAGCATTTATTTCTTTATATTTTAAAGTGTCTTTTGAAACCAAAATCTCCACTTTTTTAGCTTGAGCAAAAAGCGAAGTAGTTCCAATTAAGAACCCAATTAAGAATATGGAGTACAATTTAAGCACTATCCTTTGATTAGTTTGATAATTCTGTTGAAATCTTCTTCAGAATGAAATGGAATTGTAATTTTTCCTTTGCCATTTCCTACAACTTTCACATCTACTTTAGCACCAAAATAGTCTGTAATAGCTTTGTTTGCCTCTGCTGCTACAGCAAAAGTATTCGTTTTTGCTTTAGTTACAACTTTAGGTTTCAAACTTTCTTGATAGTTTTTCACCAATGCCTCGGTATCTCTAACAGAAAGGTTTTGGCTTACAATTTTTTGGTAAATATCAGTTTGAACATCTTGATTTTCAATATTTATTATGGCGCGACCGTGACCCATAGTTATAAATCCGTCACGAATTCCTGTTTGAATAATCGGGTCTAATTTCAGTAATCTCAAATAATTTGCAATCGTAGAACGTTTTTTCCCAACGCGCTCACTCATTTGCTCTTGTGTCAATTGAATTTCGTCAATCAATCTTTGGTATGACAACGCAATTTCTATTGGGTCTAAATCGTGTCTTTGAATATTTTCTACCAAAGACATCGTTAGCGATTCATTATCGTTCGCAATTCGAATATAAGCCGGAACCACATTCAATCCTGCAAGTTTTGAAGCGCGTAATCTTCGTTCTCCTGAAATTAATTGGTATTTATTGAAGTCAGTTTTCCTAACCGTAATAGGCTGAATAACACCTAATTCTCTTATAGAAGTTGCCAGTTCTTCCAACGATTCTTCATTGAAATTACTCCTTGGTTGAAAAGGATTTATCTCGATTGCATCAATTTCTAACTCGACAATATTTCCTATAACTTTATCTGCATTTTTATCATTAACCGATTTAATATCATTATCTGGATCTCTCAATAAAGCAGACAATCCTCTTCCTAATGCTTGTTTTTTTATTGCTTGTGCCATAAATTAATTATTATTTTTCTTAATAATTTCTTCTGCTAATCGCAAATAATTATTTGCCCCCTTACTCGTTGCGTCATAATTTATAATACTTTCACCATAACTTGGAGCCTCACCCAACTTAACATTTCTCTGAATTATAGTTTCAAAAACCATATCGTTAAAATGTTTTTGAACCTCCTCAACCACCTGATTTGACAAGCGCAAACGAGAATCAAACATCGTCAATAATAAGCCTTCAATATCTAAATCCGGATTATGAATTTTCTGAACGCTTTTTATCGTATTCAATAATTTTCCCAAACCTTCCAAAGCAAAATATTCACACTGAATCGGAATAATTACAGAATCAGCTGCTGTCAACGCATTTAATGTTAACAGTCCCAATGAAGGCGCACAATCAATCAAAATATAATCATATTTATCTTTGATGCTTTTCAACGCCTCTTTCAACATATACTCTCTATTTTCCTTGTCAACCAACTCAATTTCGATCGCAACAAGATCAATATGCGCAGGAATTACATCCACGTTTGGTGCTGTACACGTCACAATCGCCTCCTCAGGAGTGTTGCTGTGCTCTAAAATTTGATACGTTCCGATAATAATATTTTCAACGTCAATTCCCAACCCAGAACTTGAATTTGCTTGAGGATCAGCGTCAATAAGTAAAACTTTTTTTTCTAAAACGCCTAAAGAAGCCGCTAAATTTATCGAAGTTGTTGTTTTTCCAACTCCCCCTTTTTGATTGGCAATAGCAATGATTTTACCCATTTATTTTTTTAAATTTTGAAACGTAAAAATACAATTTATTATGGTTTACAAAAATCTATTTTGTTAACAATTGTTAATCTTTTTCAACTTTACCCATTTCCTTCAATTTTTTTGAAGCTTATTCCAGCTTTCCACTACAAGTCCTCGTTCAATAAGGTGTTTTTCTAAGGGAAAAAAGAAGCTTCCTTCGGTCGCTCTTTTTGCCCAAGAAAAACTACCTTTTTTCACTGCGGGCTTTTCATTTCAATCTGGGCTAAGGCATTTTCGATCCAATTACGTTTTTTACTCTAAATTTGTTTTGATTCATTATAATATATTTTTACTTTTACAATTCAATTTAGTTTATGAAAATCACACCAGAAATACTTTCTCAATTGAACGAAATAATAGGTAATTCCTATGTTTTTACAGATCAAGAAACCAGAAACTACTACGGAAAAGATGAAACCGAAGATTACATTTTTCCGCCTTCAGTAGTACTAAAACCTGCTACTCCAGAAGAAATTGCTACTATTTTAAAAATCGCTAATCTTCATGCAATTCCTGTAACAGCTATTGGTGCCCGAACAGGTTTAAGTGGCGGTGCATTGTCAGTTCATCAAGGAATTGGTCTTTCAATGGAGCGTTTCAATAAAATTCTAAACATCGACGAACAAAACCTACAAGTAACTGTCGAACCTGCTGTAATTACTCAAGTTTTACGGGAAGCTGTAGCCGAAAAAAATCTTTTTTATCCACCAGATCCAAGTAGTTTAGGAAGTTGTTGGATAGGAGGGAACGTGGCCGAAAATGCTGGTGGTGCGCGTGCAGTAAAATATGGTGTGACCAAAGATTATGTGCTAAATTTAGAAGTAGTTCTTGCCAATGGAGAAATTATTTGGACCGGAGCCAATACTTTGAAAAATTCTACAGGATATAATCTTACGCAATTAATGGTCGGAAGCGAAGGAACACTCGGAATCATTACGAAAATCGTTATGAAATTAATCCCAAAAAACACACATACCGTTTTAATGTTAGTTCCATTTTATAATGCCAATGAAGCGTGCGAAGCTGTTTCTGCTATTTTTAGAGCAGGAATAACACCAAGTGCTTTAGAATTTATGGAACGTGATGCGATCGATTGGACATTGAAATTTGTGTCTGACTTAAATGTACAAGTCAAAGACGAAATCCAAGCGCATTTACTAATCGAAGTAGATGGAAATTACCCAGACATTCTTTTTCAGGAAGCCGAAAAAATTATGGAAGTGGTAGAGCAATTCAAAATAGATGAAGTGCTTTTTGCAGATACCGAAATACAAAAAAATCTACTTTGGAAAATGCGTCGAAGTGTTGCCGAAGCGGTAAAATCGAATTCTGTTTATAAAGAAGAAGACACTGTTGTTCCAAGATATGAATTACCAAAATTGCTATTTGGAATTAAAGAAATCGGGGCTAAATACGGATTTAAATCTGTTTGTTACGGTCACGCTGGCGATGGAAATTTACACGTAAACATAATTAAAGGCGATATGTCAGATGAAAATTGGAATACTGAAGTTACCAAAGGAATTCGTGAAATTTTTGAATTGACGGTTTCACTTAAAGGAACTTTGTCGGGTGAACACGGAATTGGTTATGTTCAAAAAAACTATATGGATATTGCTTTTAGTAAAACACAATTGCAATTAATGAAAGGCATAAAATCTATTTTCGATCCTAACGGAATTTTAAATCCTGGCAAAATTTTTCCTGATTCCCTTTAGATTTATTTCGCAATTTTAAAATCTGTATTTATTTTCCAGACAAATACTCCAATAAAACCAGATCTGCATTTTTGAAAGTCGGTGCTTTTTCCGAAATAGTTGCCACTCTTTTTTTATTCAATTTCATCGTTACATCTGCTTCGGTTGTAAAAAGTAAAGCCGACATAAAAGGATTGTTGATGTAGGGAATTAGTTCGTCCAAACCTTCTTCAATGTTTAAAATCTTTACTTTTTCCTCCGTTTGAAATTTGAAAGTCAAAGCTAGTTTTAGCTCAATTTCATCCACATTTGCTCGAATATAAATATTCATTAACTGAGTATTTCCAATTGTTTTCGCCATAGTTAGTTTGGCAAAAGTTCCATCAGAAATGCTTTCCTTTACAAGTTTAAAAAACAAAGAATATGTTGTAGTATTGGGCATAATATTTTTTTAAATAAGTAACCCTTTCAGATTTCAAAATCGAAAGGGTTACTTATTTAATCTCTTTTAGGACTGTTTTTCTTTTCTCTTTTCTCCTCTTTCTTTTCCTTAGCGGTTTTCAAAGGTTCTTTTTTTTGTGTCTTTTTTGCGTCTTGACTCTTTGCCATGATATTAAGTTTTAATTGTTAGTGTCAAATTTATATAAGTAAAGATAAAAAAATATTTTTATATTAGTATTAATTATAAAAAAATGCTCCAATAACAAAATACAATTGGAGCATTTTTCTGTTTAATTAAAATCTAATTAATTAAAACCCATTCACCTGAAGCTAAAAAGTTTTCTGCCTTTTTATATTTCATTTCTTCAATTTTACCAGACGAAACTTGCTGAATTTTGACAGTATCATTTCTGTTAATTTTAGGCATTTCACGAACTATGGTTTCGGTTATTTGTCTTTGTTGGGTTTCTCCGGCTTGCCTATTAGCACTTTCACTATTTAGAATTTCTTCCTTGCTTATTTTATAATTTTCTTTCTGACGCACTTCTCTCGCTTCTTGAATTTTTGGTGCATTTTGTTGCGGTAAATCGCCTTTGAATAAGAATGAAATAACTTCTTTATTTACACCATTTAACATATTGCTAAACAGATTAAACGCTTCGAATTTATAAATTAATAAAGGATCTTTTTGTTCGTGAACTGCTAATTGTACCGATTGCTTCAATTCGTCCATTTTACGTAAGTGCTTTTTCCAAGCTTCATCAACAATCGCTAAAGTGATGTTTTTTTCAAAATCAGCTACCAATTGTTTTCCTTGTGTTTCGTAGGCTTTTTTCAAATCAGTTATAACTTCTAACGATTTTATTCCATCTGAAAAAGGAATTACTATACGCTCAAAATGGTTTCCACGATCTTCAAATACATTTTTTATAATTGGATATGCTTCTCTTGCACTTTTTTCTGTTTTTTCACTGTAATAAACGGAGGCCGCTTTATACGTTTTTCCGGTCAGTTCCATATCGGTCAATTTCAAGAAATCACTTTCAGAAACTGGAGATGTTATGGAAAAATAACGAATCAATTCAAATTCAAAATTCTTGAAATCATTTGCCACCTTATTGTTATTCACAATTAATTCGCAAGTATCATACATCATATTGGCAATATCCAATTTCAAACGCTCTCCAAACAAAGCGTGACGACGACGTTTGTAAACCACTTCACGTTGCGCATTCATTACATCATCATATTCTAACAAACGTTTACGAACACCAAAGTTGTTTTCCTCCACTTTTTTCTGAGCTCTTTCAATAGATTTGGTCATCATTGAATGCTGAATTACTTCGCCTTCTTTCAATCCCATTCTGTCCATCACTTTTGCAACACGTTCTGAACCAAATAATCGCATCAAGTTGTCTTCAAGTGACACATAAAATTGAGAACTTCCAGGATCTCCTTGTCTACCTGCACGACCTCTCAACTGACGGTCAACACGACGAGAATCGTGGCGTTCTGTTCCAATTATTGCTAGACCTCCGGCCGCTTTCACTTCTGCGGATAATTTAATATCTGTTCCACGACCTGCCATATTAGTTGCAATTGTAACTACTCCAGCTTTCCCAGCCTCTTCAACAATTTGAGCTTCTTGTTTGTGCATTTTTGCATTCAAAACGTTGTGAGCTACACCACGCATTTTCAGCATTCTACTCAATAACTCCGAAATTTCTACTGATGTTGTACCAATTAATACTGGTCTTCCCGCTGCTGATATTTCAGTTACATCTTCAATTACTGCATTGAATTTTTCACGGGTAGTTTTATAAATTAAATCTTCTTTATCGTGTCTTGACATTGGTCGGTTTGTAGGAATTTCTACCACGTCCAATTTATAAATTTCCCAAAGTTCTCCGGCTTCTGTAACTGCAGTTCCAGTCATACCAGATAATTTGCTATACATTCTAAAGTAATTTTGTAGAGTCACCGTTGCAAATGTTTGCGTTGCAGCTTCAATTTTCACGTTTTCTTTCGCTTCAATTGCTTGATGCAAACCATCAGAATATCGGCGTCCGTCCATAATACGACCCGTTTGCTCATCAACAATCATAATTTTATTATCCATAATAACATATTCTACATCTTTTTCAAAAAGAGAATACGCTTTAAGCAATTGTGTTAAGGTATGAATTCGCTCACTTTTAATACTGAAATCCTGAAATAATTTTTCTTTTTCCTCAGCTTCAGCATCTTTGTCTAATTTTTTATTTTCGATAGCTGCGATTTCAGTTCCAATGTCTGGGAGCAAGAAAAAATTACTATCAGTGTCTTGAGAAAGAAACTTAATTCCATTATCAGATAATTCAACCTGATTATTTTTTTCTTCAATTACAAAATACAACGCTTCATCAACAAGGGGCATGTCTCTTTTGTTGTCTTGCAAATATTGATTTTCGGTTTTTTGTAGCAATTGTTTGATTCCTTCTTCACTCAAAAATTTGATTAATGCTTTATTTTTAGGCAAACTTCTATACGAACGCAACAAATTAAAACCGCCATCTTTCGTGTTTCCTTCTTTGATTAAACGCTTGGCTTCTGTTAAAAAACCATTCGCTAGTTGTTTTTGAAGGCTTACTAGATTTTCAATTTTTGGTTTCATTTCATTAAACTCGTGACGATCGCCTTGAGGAACTGGTCCAGAAATAATTAAAGGAGTTCTAGCATCATCAATTAATACAGAATCGACCTCATCTACAATAGCATAATTGTGTTTTCTTTGCACTAAATCTAGAGGAGAATGCGCCATGTTATCTCTCAAATAATCAAAACCAAATTCGTTATTTGTTCCATAAGTAATATCTGCTTCGTATGCTTTTCTTCTTTCGTCAGAATTAGGTTGGTGGTTGTCAATACAATCTACTGTCAATCCGTGAAATTCAAATAATGGTGCTTTCCAAGTACTATCTCTTTTAGCCAAATAATCATTCACAGTTACTAAATGCACCCCGTTTCCAGTTAATGCATTTAAATAAAGAGGTAAGGTTGCCACCAATGTTTTTCCTTCGCCCGTTTGCATTTCTGCAACTTTACCCCCGTGAAGTACCATTCCGCCAATTAATTGCACATCATAATGTACCATATCCCAAGTGATTTGCTTTCCAGCAGCACTCCAAGAATTTGCCCAAACAGCATTTTCACCTTCAAGAGTAATATAGGTTTTTGATGCAGAAAGTTCTCTATCTTTTGCAGTAGCTCTAACTTTTATAGAGGTATTGTCTTTAAAACGTTTTGCAGTTTCTTTAATAATAGCAAAAGCTTCAGGAAGAATATCGTTTAATGTTTTTTCTGAAATTTCATACGCTTCTTTTTCAAGTGCATCGATTTCTACATAAAGGTCTTCTCTTTTATCGATGTCTTCAATCGTTTCAACTTCTGTTTGAAGAGAAGCAATTTTAGCATCTTTCTCGAAACGAACTTGTTTGATTAAATCTTTGAAATAACTAGTTTTAGCTCTCAATTCGTCATGTGACAATAATTCAAAAGCGCTTTCAAATGCTTTAATTTTTGTAATGTTTACTTGTAATGCTTTGACATCTTTTTGAGATTTATTTCCTACAAAGACTTTAAGTATGCTATTTATGAAACTCATAATATGATTTCTATTTCTATTTCTAATAATGTACGCAAATTTAACCAAAAAAAAAGCCTCGTTGGAGACTTTTGATTGGTTTTAATATTTTTTTAATATTCATCCTCATTCCAAAGATAATCTTCGTCGGTTGGATAATCTGGCCAAATTTCTTCCATCGATTCATATATTTCTCCTTCATCTTCTATAGATTGAAGGTTTTCTACTACTTCAAGTGGTGCACCAGCTCTAATAGCGTAGTCAATAAGTTCATCTTTGGTAGCAGGCCAAGGTGCATCACTTAAATAAGATGCTAATTCTAATGTCCAATACATTTTATACTTATTTTTAGTTTATGCAAAAATAAATTTTTTACTTAAAAAGTCAAGTAAAATTTCATTTATTTTACAAAATAGTTAAGAACGTTAGTTTTTTGTTTCTATTTTTTTAATAAAACCCTATAAAAAAACTTGGTTAAGGCTTTGTTTATTGCTTTAAATTATTTTCGTGGAATCCATTTTACTTCATCCGCTTTTAAATCATGAGTCAACTTTCGTGCCAACACAAAAAGGTAGTCAGAAAGGCGGTTCAAGTACTTAATAGCATTTTCATCTACGGCTTCATTGTGATCTAGATGAACTGCTAAACGTTCTGCACGGCGGCAAACACATCGGGCAATATGACAATATGACACAGTTGTATGTCCCCCTGGTAATACGAAATGAGTCATTGGCGGAAGAGAATCTTCCATTGCATCAATTTCATTTTCTAATAGCTCAATATCGCTTTCGATAATTCCAAGATTTTTTAATCGCAATTCTCCGTTTTTTTTCACTGCTTTATCAGGAGGCGTTGCTAAAATTGCACCAACAGTAAATAATCTATCTTGTACTTCAATTAAAATATTTTTATAATGTGCATTCATTTCTTGGTCCCGAATCAATCCAATATGTGAATTCAACTCGTCAACCGTTCCATAACTTTCTATTCTAATATGATCTTTAGGGACTCTTGTGCCTCCAAAAAGTGCCGTGGTTCCTGTATCTCCAGTTTTAGTATATACTTTCATTTTAAAGTTTATTTGGTTATTTGGTTCTTAGTGTATCTGATTATAAAAAACCAAATCAACAAATTATCGAATTAACTATTTCGTAATATCGCTTTCAATGATTCCATCACGCAAACGGATGATTCTATGAGCGTAAGCCGCTACTTCTTCTTCGTGGGTGACAACAATTACGGTATTACCCAATTTATGAATTTCTACAAACAATTTCATAATTTCTTCGGATGTTCTACTGTCTAAATTTCCTGTCGGTTCATCAGCAAGAATTATAGAAGGATTGTTTACCAATGCTCTCGCCACAGCCACACGCTGCCTTTGTCCTCCAGAAAGTTGGTTGGGTTGATGATCCATTCTATCGGCTAAACCCACTTGTTTTAAGACTTCTTCAGCTCGTATTATTCTTTCTGATTTTGAATATCCTGCATAAATCATTGGCAATGCTACATTATCTAAAGCGGTTGTTCGCGGCAATAGATTGAATGTTTGAAATACAAAACCAATTTCTTTATTGCGAATTTCAGCCAATTCATCATCGTGCATTTTACTAACGTCTTTTCCATTCAAAATATAACTTCCAGAAGTTGGCGTGTCCAAACATCCTAAAAGATTCATTAAAGTAGATTTTCCAGAACCCGAGGGTCCCATTAAAGCTACATATTCTCCTCTATTTATTTCTAAATCAATACCTTTTAGAACGTAAACAATTTCGTTACCTAGAACAAAATCTCTTTTTATTTTGGTAATTTGAATTAATGGATTTGCCATTTTTATTTGGAATTCAATTGGTTTTAGTTTCTGTGATTTTATTTTAGGCGTTAAAAGTACAAAAAGGAATTATCGATTTCCTAATTACTTCTCTTTTTTTAACGTGTTGTATTTTCAATTTAAACTCTAATTATAAAATGCTCTTTCACTTGTTGTTTTCTAATAAACGCTAATCCATACCAGTAAGTATCAATAGTAACTTTAAAATTAGGGTTTGTAAACACTGATTTCCATTTTGTTTCGTTTTCTTTGGAATAGTGAGGATTTTCAAAAATAATACAAGTTTCATTATTTGCGAGAGCAATAATTTCATCTAATTCAATATTATTTTTAATTAAGTATGCTATATCAATAAAAATAAAATCAACTTTTGAAGGATGTGATTTTTTGTTTTCTGAAATATAAATTCCATCTTGAAATTGGAAATAATGAAATAATCTGTTTATAAACCTTACCTTTTTAGTATTGGTCTCCAAATTGGGAAGATATGGATTTAATTTCGTTTTATCATAAAAACAGTGGGTAACCAATAGAAATACAAACGGCGAATGAACACCATGTTCGTTTTTGGAGTTCCAAAGAAATTGCAAATAAGTTCGTATTCGATATAACATAAATTTATATTTATATTGGAATAATTTGATTTATCCTTCTATTTTTGTAGAAAGTATAAACCACCTTTCCTCTTTTGATTCAATTTTAGAAATGATATTTTTCAATTCATTTGCTTTTTTTTCAATATCATTTTCTTCTACTTTTCCGTCAGAAAATAATCTCTCAATTTTAGCTTTGTCCAATTCTAATTCTTTGATTTCTCTCTCAATTTTCTGAAATTCTTTCTGCTCATTGAAAGTCAAATTCCCAGTTGGATTTTTTTGTTTCCAATCTTTCTTTTCCGATTTGTTGTCTTCTTTTTGCGACACATCAGCACTGTCTTCATACGCTCTAAAATCGGAATAGTTCCCAGGGAAGTTTTCTATCACACCTTGACCTCTAAAAACAAGTAAATTATCAACAATTTTATCCATAAAATACCTGTCGTGAGAAACCACTAACAAGCAGCCAGGATAATCCAAAAGGAAGTTTTCTAAAACATTAAGTGTCACAATATCCAAATCATTCGTTGGTTCATCAAGAATCAAAAAGTTAGGATTCTGAATCAAAACCGTACATAAATACAAACGTTTTAACTCGCCACCACTCAATTTTTCTACATAATCATATTGCTTTTTGCTGTCAAATAAAAATCGTTCCAATAATTGAGAAGCCGAAATTAAGCGTCCTTTCGTCAACGGAATATACTCACCGTATTCCTTAATCACATCAATCACACGCTGCCCCGGTTTTGGATTGATACCACTTTGCGTGTAATATCCAATTTTTATCGTTTCGCCTACAACCACTTTTCCACTATCAAGCGGAAGTGTTCCTGTAAGCAAATTCAAAAAAGTAGATTTTCCAGTTCCATTTTTACCAATAATCCCAATACGTTCGGCACGTTGAAAGTCAAAATTGAAATTATCCAAAATCACGTGATCCTTGAATTTCTTAGAAATTTTGTGAAGCTCAATAATTTTGCTTCCCATACGTTCCATATTAATCTCCAATTCTACCACATTTTCCCGACGGCGACTTTGTGCTTTTTCCTTAATTTCATAAAAATCATCCTGACGCG
The DNA here is from genome assembly GCA_009693635.1 of Flavobacteriaceae bacterium. Lineage (GTDB taxonomy): Bacteria > Bacteroidota > Bacteroidia > Flavobacteriales > Flavobacteriaceae > Flavobacterium. The sequence continues at coordinate 9,321 of SHWW01000024.1, read as the reverse complement.
ATTTACTCTTGCACGTTCTCGCTTTTGGCTGGCGTCGCATCCATTCCAATTCTTTTACAAACAAGTTTTGCGCCTTGTCAATACTCGAATTTTCCGATGTAATTCGCTCTTCTTTTTTCTCTAAATAATAAGAATAATTCCCTTTATATTGGTATATTTTTCCGTTGTCCAATTCAATGATTTCATTACAAACGCGCTCCAAGAAGAACCGGTCGTGCGTTACCATAAACAATGTAATATTTTCTTTGGCAAAATAACTTTCCAGCCACTCAATCATTTCTAAATCCAAGTGATTCGTAGGTTCGTCAAGAATTAATAAGTCAGGACTATTAATCAAAATAATCGCCAATGACAACCTTTTTTTCTGTCCACCCGAAAGATTTTTGACTTTCAATTTAAAATCTTCCAACTTCAATTTGAATAAAATTTGCTTGTATTGCGTTTCAAAATCCCAAGCATTATGTTGGTCCATTCCGTCAAATGCTTTTTGATACGCCTCTTCATCCTCAGGGTTTTCCAACGCTTTTTCATAAGTCGAAATCACCTTCAAACTCTCGTTATCCGACGCAAAAATGCTTTCTTCAATCGTCAACTCTTCTTGCAATTTATTATCTTGCGATAAAAACGCCATTCTAATGCTTTTTCTAAGCACAACTTGCCCACTATCAGGCTCGTCAAAACCATTTATGATATTCATAATAGTGGTTTTCCCCGAACCATTTTTGGCTATAAAGGCAATTTTTTGGTCTTTATTAATCCCAAAAGAGATGTTTTCAAAAAGCGTTCTTTCTCCAAAAGATTTAGAGATATTTTCAACAGAAAGGTAATTCATTTTATTCGTTATCAATTAGTATGACCTAATAATTTTTGAGGTGCAAAATTACGTTTTTTTAGTTGTTCTTATGCTAAAATTGTCAGTATTCCATCTTAATCTTTAATTGATGTATGTGCGACTTACTATAATTTCGCTTTTTATTATAAACTGTATTATGACCATGCTAAACAGTCTTAAAAATTGTGGTCAAGAAATTTTTGAATTAAAAAATATCGAAGTACTCATTTATAGATAAAATTCCATTAAATACTTACCTGTAGCTGTTAAAAATCTGAAAAATCTAAATAAATAGGATCTGGCAGTAAACGATATTTCTCAAATTCCAGAAGAAATTGGAGATTTAAAACAACTTCAATATCTTTATCTTTCTTTGAACTCAATAATTGCTTTACCATCCACAATTGCAAATTGCAAAAATTTGATATTTTTAGACTTAGATAATAATCAGCTGAGTTATTTGCCAAATGATTTCAGAAAATTAAAGAAACTTAAATTACTTAATCTTTCCAACAATCAGTTTCACGAGTTTGATGATAATTGGATGAATCTTTCATCCTTAAAAGAATTCAATTTGTCCTACAACAATTTAATAAAGTTACCACTCAAAATTGAGGAATTTAAAAACCTCAAAACACTAATTTTAGCAGGAAATCCAATTCCACTTTAAGTAAAAGAACTCATAAAAAAGGTATTGCCCAATTGTAGTGTTTATTTTTAAGTAATAATAATTTTAAAATCATCAATTACCTCTTATATTTGCTTTATGCAATTATCCGTAATTATCCTTAATTATAACGTTCGCTACTTTTTGGAGCAATGTGTGGCAAGTGTTCAAGAAGCGCTTTCAAAAATTAATGGTGAAATTATTGTTGTAGATAATAATTCATCAGATGAAAGTTGCGAAATGATGAAAATGCGTTTTCCAAACATAAAACTCATTAAAAACAATGTAAATTCTGGTTTCCCAAAAGGAAATAACATCGGAGTGGCACAAGCTAAAGGTGATTATATTTGCATCTTAAATCCTGATACGGTTGTTGCCGAAGATACGTTTGAAAAGATTCTCGCATTTGCTGAAAAGCAAACAAATATTGGAATTGTAGGTTGCAAACTCATCGACGGAACTGGGAATTTTCTTCCAGAATGCAAACGTGGCGTTCCAACACCATTTGTTGCATTTACCAAAATTTTTGGTTTGTATAAATTATTTCCAAAAATAACTCTTTTTAATCGGTATTACGCCCAACATTTATCGGAAAATGAAACTGGAAATGTTGATATTCTGGTTGGCGCTTTCATGGTTATGAAACGCAATTTATACAATGAAATTGGCGGTTTTGACGAGAATTGTTTTATGTATTCTGACGATATTGACTTGTCGTATATGGCATTGAAAAAAGGAAAATCAAATTACTATTTTCACGAAACAACCGTAATTCATTACAAAGGCGAAAGTACAGTAAAAGACGGATTGTATATGAAACGCTTTCGGAAAGCAATGCAATTTTTCTATAAAAAACATTTTAAAAGTTCCTTTGTATTTGATGTTTTTATGAAAATTGGTGCGTTCTTTTTTGCATTGCTAAAGAAAAATCAAAGCAATCTAAAACCATTGCAAGCCGAAGAATATGTTTTATTCTCAAAAGATGAAAATCTGAAAAATAAATTAGAATTACTGTTACATAAAAAATTACATTGGCAATCAAAAATTGAAGTAAATAACTTATTTTCGTATAGCATTTCAAATAAAGAGCAAAAAGAAATCCTATTGGACAATACCAATTTTTCGTTCAAGGAAATCATTTCTTTTTTAGAAGCGAATAAAAATCAGTGCTTTACCTTTAAAATTATTTCTAAAAACACTTTTTTTATGATTGGTAGTAACAATAGCAACGATAAAGGAACAGTTATAATAATCGGATAAAAAATACATTTAATGCACTTATTATTTAAAATAAATAGTAATTTTGCAAAACGAATACACAAAAACAACTTTAGTTTAAGAATATGGCAAAGTTTGAATTGAAATTACCAAAAATGGGAGAAAGCGTTGCAGAAGCTACGATTACCAATTGGTTAAAACAAGTTGGAGATAAAATAGAAATCGATGAAGCGGTATTAGAAATTGCTACTGATAAAGTTGATAGTGAAATACCATCTGAAATTTCAGGTGTTTTATCAGAAATACTTTTCAATGTTGATGATATTGTAAAAGTAGGGCAAACTATAGCAATTATTGAAACAGAAGCTCAAGATTTTACTTCGGAAACTATTACTAATGAAATTGCTCCTGAGAGTATTCTTGCTATTGAAGAAATTATCGAAAAAGCAGTAGCGACCATTTCTGAACCAGCTGATTTTTCAAGTTCGGATAATTTTTTTTCGCCATTAGTAAAGAATATTGCCAAGCAAGAAGGCATTTCTATAAAGGAATTAGAAGCAATTAATGGATCGGGAAAAGAAGGTCGAGTGACCAAAGAAGATATTTTGAAATTTGTGGAAAGCCTAAAATCAAATGTGGTTTCACGTGTTTCAAAACCATCAACTATTTCCTTAAACGTAGGAGACGAAATTGTGGAAATGGATAGAATGCGTAAGTTGATTTCTGGATACATGATGGCTTCAATTAATACATCTGCTCACGTGCAGTCTTTTATTGAAGTTGATGTTACCAATATATGGAAATGGCGTGAGAAAAACAAGGATGCTTTTGAAAAAAGAGAAGGTGAAAAATTAACTTTTACCCCAATTTTTATGGTAGCTGTTGCTAAAGCGTTAAAAGATTTCCCAGAAATGAATATTTCTGTTGATGGGGATTACATTATCAAAAAGAAAAATATCAATATAGGAATGGCAGCTTCTTTGCCAAACGGAAATTTGATTGTTCCAGTTATAAAAAAAGCAGATCAATTAAATTTAGTGGGAATGGCAAAAGCTGTTAACAATTTGGGGAACCTTGCAAAAGTTGGAAAATTAAAGCCAGACGACACCCAAGGCGGAACATATACTGTTTCAAATGTGGGTACTTTTGGTAGTGTTTTTGGTACACCGATTATTAATCAACCGCAAGTTGGTATTCTAGCGCTTGGAGCAATTCGTAAAGTTCCTGCCGTAATAGAAACTCCAGAGGGCGATTTTATAGGAATTCGCAATAAAATGTTTTTATCTCACAGTTACGATCATCGTGTCATTGATGGAGCTCTTGGAGGTAGTTTTGTAAAACGTGTAGCCGATTATTTAGAAGGATTTGACATAAATAGAGAATTTTAATTATTCTCAAAATAAGTCTATTTTTTTAAACCCATCTCTTAAATCAGGTGGTTTTTTAATTATATTATAAAAGTATATTTGTTGTTCTTAACTATTAAAAATGGAATTAAAACTAACTAGACCGATTTGCTTTTTTGATCTTGAAACTACTGGTGTTGATGTGGCTAAAGATAGAATTGTAGAAATTGCTATTTTTAAGGTTTTTCCTAATGGGAATAAGGAAAGTAAGACATGGTTGGTAAATCCAACGGTTCCAATTCCGCCACAAACAACAGCTGTTCATGGAATTTCTAATGAAAAAGTTGCAAACGAACCTACATTTAAAGAAGTAGCTCCAATTATATATAATATGATTAAAGACAGTGATTTAGCAGGTTACAATTCAGATCGATTTGACATTCCGTTATTGGCTGAAGAATTATTGCGTGCGGGAGTTGATTTTGATATGAAAGGGAGGGTTTCTGTTGATGTTCAAACGGTTTTTCATAAAAAAGAAGAACGAACTTTGAGCGCAGCATTAAAATTTTATTGTGGCGAAAACCTTATAAATGCGCATTCTGCTGAAGCGGATACAATGGCAACCTATGAGATTTTGAAAGCGCAATTGGATCGTTATTCGGATTTGGATAATGATATGAAGTCGTTGTCGGAATTTACGACTAGAAAAAGATTGGCTGATTTTGCAGGAATGATTGCTTTTGATGACGATGATGAAGAGATTTTTGCTTTTGGAAAACACAAAGGTATTAAAGTTAATAAGGTTTTGGACACAGAACCGGGTTATTATAGTTGGATTCAAAATGCTGATTTCCCATTGTACACCAAGAAAGTTTTAACGGCAATAAAGTTACGAAAACTAAATACGAAATAAGAATTGCATTCGTGATTGAATCTCAAATCCCATAGCACCGATAGTAGTGGAAATCCTTCATCATTGCGAGGCACGAAGCAATCACGCAGATTGAAACGGATAGTGGAAAATAGCTTCAAAAAAAAATGAAAATAATTTGTATCGGTAGAAATTATACCAAACATATTGAGGAACTTCGTAACGAGCGGCCAGACGAACCGGTGGTTTTTATGAAGCCTGATTCGGCTGTTTTGTTGCGGCAACATCCGTTTGTTATTCCAGAATTTTCGGAAGATATTCATCACGAATTGGAAATAATTGTGAAAATTAACAAAGTTGGAAAGTATATTGACGCTAAATTTGCCCACAAATATTACGATGAAATTGGTGTTGGAATTGATTTTACGGCGAGAGATTTGCAGCAACAATTGAAAGATAAAGGGTTGCCATGGGAAAAAGCCAAAGCATTTGATGGTTCAGCTGTAATTGGCGACTTTATGCAGAAAAGCACTTTTAATTCATTAGAAAATCTTACATTTGAATTGACAAACAACGGGTTTACAGTTCAAAAAGGAAATACTTATTTTATGTTATGGAAAATTGACGAGCTAATTGCGTATGTTTCTCAATATTTCACCTTAAAAATCGGAGATATAATTTTCACAGGAACCCCTGAAGGAGTTGCTGCTGTTCATACAGATGATATATTAGAAGGTTTTTTAGAAGGAAATAAACTGTTTAGAATTCAAGTGAAATAATGGCAATACATTACAATTTAGCAAAAGTATATGCAATTTCAGAAAATGATCCTGAATTTGTAAAGAAAATAATAAGGTTATTTGTCACGGAAATACCCTTGGATTTAGCGCATATAAAACAAGGTATTAAAGCTAAAAATCATGAAATTTGTTACCAATTTGCTCATAAAATAAAACCGTCTTTGGATTTATTTAGCTTGAATTTGGCTTTGGAAGAAATACTACAAATAGAAGTTTGGGCAAAATCAGATGGCAAAAAGAAAGAAATTGAAGAAATATTTAAAAGCGTTTCGAATCAAATTGAGAAAGCAATAAAAGAAATTCAAAAAGATTTCAATTTGTAGATGACCAATATATAATTCCCAAAAAAACCAAATAATATTAATGAAAGCAACAATAGTTACTATTGGAGATGAAATTCTAATAGGTCAAATTATCGATACTAATTCTGTTTTTATAGCAAAATCATTAGATAAAATTGGTGTAGATATTCACGAAATGATTTCTATTAGCGACAATAAAAATCATATTTTAGAGACGTTTTCAAAACTTCAAAATCAAGTTGATTTAGTTATTATAACTGGGGGACTTGGACCTACAAAAGACGATATTACTAAACACACATTTTGCGAATATTTTGAAGATAAATTAATTAAAAACGAAGCGGTAGAAAAACATGTTATTGACTTAATTGAACTTGCGATGAACCGTCCAGCTTCACAAATGAATAAAGATCAAGCTTTGGTCCCGTCAAAATGTATCGTGCTTCATAATCAATTGGGAACAGCTCCAGGAATGTGGATGAAAAAAGAAAATACCGTATATATTTCTTTGCCTGGCGTGCCTTACGAAATGAAATATATTGTTGAAAATGAAATTATACCCAAAATTATAAAAGAATATAAGCGTCCGTATATAATTCATAAAACAATTATGACCTATGGACAAGGAGAAAGTTTAGTTGCAGAACGAATCGAAAATTGGGAGAATAGCCTACCCAAATACATAAAATTAGCCTATTTGCCAAGTCCGGGAAGAGTTCGTTTACGTCTTTCTGCACGAGGAAGCAATAAAGAATTTTTAGAGCAAAAAATCGCAGAAAATGTATTTTCATTATCCAAAATTATTGCTGATATCATTGTTGGTTTCGATGGAGATGAAACCATAGAAGTTGTTTTAGGACGATTATTATCTATTAATAATAAGACATTGTCAACAGCTGAAAGTTGTACGGGCGGAAAAATTGCGCAAGTGATAACCTCTATTTCTGGCGCCTCAAAATATTTTAAAGGAAGCGTGGTAAGTTACGCTACAGAAACAAAAATTTCAGTTCTTGGAATTTCGGAACAATTGATAAAAGAACATTCGGCGGTGAGTTTTGAAGTAGCAAAAGCAATGGCAATTGCGATAAAAAAAATGATGAAGTCTGATTATGCAATTGCTACCACTGGAAACGCAGGACCCACAAAGGAAGATGGAAAAGCCGAAATCGGAACTGTTTTTATTGCAATTGCAACGCCAACCGAACTCATTGTTGAAGAATTTAATTTTGGCCAACCCCGTGAAAAAGTGATAGATAGATCAGTAAATAAGGCTTTTGAAATGTTGCAAAAAGAAATTTTAAAAAATCTACTTTAATAATTTTGTATTATAGGTTTATTTTTTGTTTCTTTGCACCCTGATTTTAAATAACGATAAAAGATAAGGATAATGTCAAGAGTTTGTGACCTTACGGGTAAAAAAGCAATGGTCGGAAATAATGTTTCCCACGCTATGAATAAAACTAAAAGAAAGTTTTCTGTAAACTTATTAAAAAAACGTTTTTATCTTCCTGAAGAAGACAGATGGATTACCCTTAGAGTAGCAGCATCTACAATAAAAACTATCAACAAAAATGGAATCGCTGCTGTCTTAAAAAAAGCACAAGCAGCTGGATTTATTAAATAATCCTCTTGAAATTCGAGAAGAATAATCACACAAAATGGCAAAAAAAGGTAATAGAATTCAGGTGATTTTAGAATGTACAGAACACAAAACTTCAGGTGTTCCCGGAACTTCTAGATACATAACAACAAAGAATAAAAAAAATACTCCAGATAGATTAGAAATTAAAAAATTCAATCCAATCTTGAAACGTGTAACTGTTCACAAAGAAATTAAATAAATTAGGAAACTTAATTAAAAAGTTTCATACAAAACAATATAGGTCATGGCAAAGAAAACCGTAGCAACATTACAGACAGCTTCAAAAAGATTGTCTAAAGCCATCAAAATGGTTAAATCTCCAAAAACTGGTGCATATACATTCGTAGAATCTATTATGACTCCAGAATTAGTGGACGAATTCTTGAAAAACAAGTAATTTTCAACAACATTATATAGAAAAGCTACTTTCATTCGGAAGTAGCTTTTTTATTTTTTATATTTACACCATAATTATTTAGGAGCGAATTTGTAGTGCTTTTCATCCAATGCAATTCCCTCTGTTCGCAGTATTTTTTTGTTATAACGTTTTTTTTGTTACAACAAAATTCAATAAACAAAAAAAGATACTTGCTACCATCGGGGCTATTGGAGTAATCATTTTCAAACCCTGAAATCTTTGGATTTTTAAAATCAAACCTCGTGATATCGGGCGTAAAAAGTAAATAAAAATGAGTTTTTTCAAAAAATTATTCTCGTCAGAAAAAAAAGAAACCTTAGACAAAGGATTAGAACAATCTAAAACTTCGTTCTTCTCAAAGCTCACAAAAGCTGTAGCTGGAAAAACTAAAGTTGACGATGCCGTTTTAGACAACCTCGAAGAAATCCTAATTTCTTCAGACGTAGGCGTAAATACAACTCTAAAAATAATCACCCGAATTGAAAAACACGTTTCCGATAATAAATATTTAGGAACTGGAGAACTCAATGAGATCTTAAGAAACGAAATCGCAAGCCTACTTTCAGAAACTAATTCTGGCGAAGCTACCGAATTTGTAATTCCAATTACTACAAAACCCTATGTATTAATGGTTGTAGGTGTAAATGGTGTTGGTAAAACAACAACAATTGGAAAATTAGCCCACCAATTCAAAAAACAAGGATACAATGTAGTTCTAGGAGCAGCCGATACTTTTCGTGCTGCTGCCATCGACCAATTACAAGTTTGGGCAGATAGAGTTGGAGTTCTATTAGTAAAACAACAAATGGGAAGTGATCCAGCTTCTGTAGCATTTGACACCTTGCAATCTGCAGTTTCTCAAAATGCCGATATTGTAATAATTGATACCGCAGGACGTTTGCACAACAAAGTAAATTTGATGAACGAATTAACTAAAGTAAAGCGTGTAATGCAAAAAGTAGTTGGCGAAGCCCCTCACGATGTATTATTAGTTTTAGACGGCTCTACGGGTCAAAATGCTTTTGAACAAGCCAAGCAATTTACTGCTGCAACCGAAGTTACTTCTTTGGCGGTAACAAAATTAGATGGAACTGCAAAAGGCGGTGTAGTAATTGGTATTTCAGATCAATTTCAAATACCAGTCAAATATATTGGCGTTGGCGAAGGAATTGAAGACTTACAAGTTTTCAATAAATACGAATTTGTGGATAGTTTTTTTAAATAA
>SHWW01000023.1 GCA_009693635.1 Flavobacteriaceae bacterium | reverse complement strand
ATAGAATTGCGATAAATAGTAATGTAATTTTTTTCATCTTTTTGGGCATATTAATTTCATCAAAAATATAAAAAAAAACATCCAAATTGGTATTTGAATGTTTTTTTATGATAAATCTTATTAAAATTACTGTTAAATACAGCTTTTAAAGACTTAATTGATTAATTGCGTGGTTTTGAGTCACTGTTTTAATCAATTCTTTACCAGCAACTTTCACTGAAACGGTTGTTGTTTCAATACTGTCTTGATCTTCAGAATCTACATCATCAAATTCATTTTCATCATAAGGACAATTCAAGCACTTTGCCTTAGAATTAACAACAGAGTAAATATATTCGTCGGAACTTGTATGCAAATTGAAAAAAGAATTATCAGAATAATCAAAATTTTTCATGCTAGAATTCATTCTAAATAGCGTCCCTTTTGGTAAATACAATTTAATTTCAATTTTTTGATCTCTGTATTTATTTTTCAATTCAGTTATCAAATAGTTATCTAAAATCATTTGGTTGCCAATAACTTTATAGCCGTATTTTATTTTTTCAGCTCTGTTTTTTGCATCCTCAAACGACTTTCCTTTTGCTTCTTTATTGATTTTATAAATGGCAATTTCTCATCAGTTTTTTCAATTTCAAATGAAATCATATTCTAAAAAACCACATCTTGTTGCAACGAATCCTTTGTGATTTCAAAATCAGTATAATCGGCAACATCTTTTGCATAGTAATCATTTTTTTTTGAATTTAATCAAAAGCGTGTCTTTCGGATTCAAATTAATACTTTGTTTTTCAAAAACTCGACCATTATACGCATATTCAGAAGCTTGTTTTACGCCAATAGAAATTAATATCACAACAGCAATTATCCAAAGTGCCAACAACACATATTTTGCAATTGAACCAATAGATTTGCTGTTTGGTGCAACGATTTTAAATCCTAATAATAGAACAAAAAAGCTGGGAATACTTACCGCTACATAAAATAACAATCCAAAAAACCAAATTGGATAATCGGTAAAATTTCCTAATTCTACAAACGAATGAAAAGGAAAATCAGGAAAATTTGTTGTTCCAAAAGCCAAAACACCAACTAAAAACACCACAAGAATTGCCAAACTACTTAAAATCATTAAAACTCCAATAACCTTAGCAAAAACATTTAAAATTGAACTAATAATCTCGCTAAAAGTATTCTTAAACTTATCGCCATTTGTTCTCATTTCTTGTCTCATTTTATCAAAATCAGTCGATTTGAATTTTTCCGAAAGCATCTCAATTTCTTCTCTAACTTTCTTTTCAATATTCGAAATCGTCACAGGTTCGCCACGCATTTCAAGTTTTTCTGAAGTTGTAACCGCTTCTGGCATCGCAATCCAAAGAATTATATACACCAAAATTCCAGTTCCCCATGCAATAGCCATAATCAAAAGAAAGATTCTAAGCCAAACTTTATCAACACCAAAATAATGACCCAATCCCGCAAGTACGCCACCAATCATTCCGTTTTCGGTATCGCGATACAGCTTTTTCGTGGTTTTAGTTACTGTTGGAATATACCGCGCCTCAATCGGTTCGTCGCCATCAATTCTATAATCTTCGGGCTGCCCCATTATCGCAATAATTTCCTCAACTTCCTTAAAACTAATCACTTGCTTGTCATTGGAATGTTTTTCAGAAATCAATTCCCCAATTCTCATTTCAATGTCTTTCAGGATTTCTTCTTGACCTGAAGTATTTGATAAAGAGCGTTTTATAGCCTCAAAATAATGCGTCAATTTTTGGTATGCATCTTCATCAATATGAAAAAACAACCCGCCTAAATTTATATTTACAGTTTTGTTCATCGTTTTATTTTTTAGTTGTAATTAAGTTTACAGCGTCCGATAATTCCGTCCAAGTGCTGTTCAATTCGGTAAGAAATTTCTGCCCAATTTCGGTCAAACCATAGTATTTTCTTGGTGGTCCCGAAACCGATTCTTCCCAACGGTAGTTGAGTAATCCGTCGTTTTTTAATCGTGTCAAAAGCGGATAAACCGTTCCCTCAACTACCAATAATTTTGCAGTCTTCAAAGTATCCAAAATCTCCGATGTGTAAGCATCTTTTTCCTTCAAAACTGACAAGATGCAAAACTCAAGCACCCCTTTTCGCATCTGCGCTTTCGTGTTTTCAATGTTCATTTTTTCTCATTTTTAGTATTTCTTCTCTTTTTTTGGAGCTATTTCCCGCTTTCCGTTTCAATCTTTGTTCCTCTTCGTTCCACAAGGGATTTCCACTACAAACGAAGTTCACTGAATTCAAATGAAAATATAAGCATAGTGAAGTAATCGGGGCTAGCTTCGCCACCTGAATTAAACTTTTTTAAAAACTAATTTATTGGCTTTCCTGTATTTAAATCGTTTAAATACATTTCAACAGTAATATCGTATGCAAATATATATCTTTAAACAAGTATCTTGTTTTACATAGTACTTAATATTAAACTAAAAATTAACATTTAAATCCTTCATGAATTTTTAGATTGATAACCATAAACCCTTTACTTATCTAAATAAATCACTATATTTCGGGAAATTTATAACCACAATGAATCTTACATCTCGAAACATAAATATTTTTTTACTCTTCAAATTGCCTTCCGCATTTATTTGTGGAGTTCGTGCCAAACAATTGGAAGCTGCAAAATGCGTCGTTTCCGTAAAACACCGTTGGATAAACCAAAACCCATTTAATTCTATGTATTTTGCAGTGCAAGCAATGGCTGCCGAATTGTCAACGGGAGCATTAGTAATGTATCAAATCAAAAAAAGCAACAAAAAAATATCAATGTTGGTAGCCAATAATAAAGCAAATTTCAGCAAAAAAGCAACAGGCAGAATAACATTTACCTGCAATGATGGCGCAATAATAGAAAACGCAATACATCAAACCATCGCTTCTGGCGAAGGTCAAACTTTATGGATGAAATCAATCGGAATTGACAAAAACGGAGTTCAAGTTTCAGAAATGGATTTTGAATGGAGCGTTAAGTTAAAAGGTGTTTAAATGATATTTTAACGGTTTAAATTTATAAAACGAAAGTTAAATCGCACTTAATTAACATTATTTTATTTCATTTAAAACTTAATTTTGGACCTTAGAATTTATAAATATGAAAGTTTTAATTACAGGCGCAACAGGTTTAATTGGAAATGAGTTAGTTTTTTTGTTACTTCAAAATGGTGTAAGTGTTCATTATCTAACCACCTCCAAGAAAAAAATAGAAAACGAACTCAATTACAAAGGTTTTTATTGGAATCCTGAACAAGGCACAATTGACGAAAATTGTTTAAAGGGTGTCGATGCTATTATTCATTTGGCAGGAGCCACAATTTCTAAACGATGGACAAAATCCTACAAACAAGAAATTATTGAAAGCCGTTTACTTTCTTCTGCAGTTCTTTTCAAAGCCTTAAAAAATAATCCAAACCAAGTAAAACAAATCGTTTCTGCTTCTGGAACTGCCATTTATCCTAATAGTGATAAAATAATCTATGACGAAAATTCAATAGAAATTCACAATTCTTTTCTTGGAAATGTCGTTTTCAAATGGGAAGAAAGTGTCGATAAATTCAAAACGTTAGGATTAAAAGTCTGCAAATTACGAACAGGAATCGTGCTTTCTAATAAAGGTGGTGCAATAATAGAAATGGCAAAACCCATAAAAATGGGATTGGGTTCTCCTTTTGGAACTGGAAAACAAATGCAATCGTGGATTCACATTCACGATATTGCGGCACTTTATTTCTTTGCAATTTCAAACGATTTGGAAGGCGTTTATAATGCAGTTGCCCCAAATCCTGTTTCCAATGAAAAGCTAACAATGGCAATAGCTGCAGTTTTAAAAAAATCACTTTTTATGCCCAACGTTCCAAAATTTATGATGAATTTACTTCTTGGAGAAATGCACGAATTGCTATTTGAAAATAGAAATATTAGCAGCCAGAAGAGTATTGAAAAGGGTTTCGCTTTTAAATACAAAATAATTGAAAAGGCATTAAAAAACTTATATGCATAAAAAAGCTCCGTTTTTTCTGAACGGAGCTTTTTTTCTATATAAAATTGGTGAATTAATAATTATATAAAATCTTTGTTTGTATCTATTAGTCAAAGTAATAAAACATATTTCATTTTTTTATTACTACAAATTTATAAAAATTTACACACCGAAATCCCAATATTTTATTAAAGTTTTTTAATAATTCATAACGTTTGTTTTGCAAGTTTTCTATTATCCGGATTCTAAATCTCGTTTTTGAACGTATTTTACACAATAAATTAAAACAGTATCAAAAAAATAATGAGTGACAATTTGACATTTTTAAGGAATTGGCAGTAATTTTGCATTTACATGAGAAGAATAAAAAAAGATGTTTAAAAATATATTTAAAAATAAAGAAAAGATGACCACTGAAAATACTGAAATGGAACAAGAACTCGATGAGGTAACATTGGAAACCAATGCAAACGGAGAGCAACTAATCGTTGAGGAATTAAGTGTTGAAGAACAACTTACACAAGATTTAGTAAAGGAAAGAGACAAGCATTTAAGGCTTTTTGCTGAATTTGAAAACTATAAAAAACGAACTTCAAAAGAGCGTATCGATTTATTCAAAACGGCTAATCAAGAGGTTTTACAAGCTATTCTTCCTGTTTTAGATGATTTCGACAGAGCAATTATCGAAATCAGAAAATCAGAAGATGAGTTATTACTGAAAGGAGTTGAACTTATTCACGATAAATTAAAAAGCATACTTTTTTCAAAAGGTATGGAAGAAGTTGAAATGAAAGCAGGAGATTTATTTGATGCTGATTTTGCGGAAGCAATTACTCAAATTCCAGCTCCTTCTCCAAATTTGAAAGGCAAAATTGTTGAAGTTCTTGAAAAAGGATACAAATTAGGAGATAAAATTATTCGTTTTCCAAAAGTAGTAATCGGACAATAATTCCGAATAATTAAAAGAACTTTCGTCCATTAAGTCCTGAATTTGTTTAAGACATCATAAAATGAAAAAAGATTTTTACGAAATATTAGGTACTTCTAAAGGGGCAGATGCTGCTGCTATTAAAAAAGCGTATCGAAAAAAAGCAATTGAGTTTCACCCTGATAAAAATCCTGGTGATGCCGCTGCTGAAGAAAATTTCAAAAAAGCAGCCGAAGCTTATGAAATATTAAGTGATCCTCAAAAGAAAGCAAAATACGATCAATACGGACATCAAGCCTTCGAAAATGGCGGAAATGGCGGTGGTGGTTTTAGCGGGGGTCATATGAATATGGATGATATTTTCAGTCAATTTGGTGATGTTTTCGGAAGTGCATTTGGTGGTGGAAGATCTAGTTTTGGTGGAGGTGGTTCTCGTAGAGTTAAAGGTAGTAATCTCCGTATAAAAGTAAAATTAACGCTAGAAGAAATTGCTTTTGGTGTTGAGAAAAAAGTAAAAGTTAAACGCAAAATTCAAGCTCCTGGAGTAACTTATAAAACTTGTTCTACTTGTAATGGGCAAGGTCAAGTTATGCGAGTTACGAATACAATTTTAGGAAGAATGCAATCGGCTTCTACATGTCCAACATGCGGCGGGTCGGGTCAATTATTAGACCATAAACCTGCTAATGCAGACGCTCAGGGAATGATTATTGACGACGAAACTGTTTCAATAAAAATACCTGCAGGTGTAGTTGACGGAATGCAGCTTAAAGTATCCAATAAAGGAAATGACGCTCCTGGAAATAGTGTTCCTGGCGATTTAATTGTTGCAATTGAAGAAATTGAACATGAATTTTTGAAACGCGAAGGCGAAAATTTACATTTAGATTTATACATAAGTTTCGCTGAAGCAGTTCTTGGTGTTACCAAAGAAATTGATGCCGTTAGAGGAAAAGTAAGAATAAAATTAGAAGAAGGAATTCAATCTGGAAAAATATTAAGATTGAAAGGGAAAGGGATTCCTAATATCAACGGATATGCAAACGGTGATTTGTTAGTTCACGTTAATGTTTGGACTCCAAAAACACTAAATAAAGAGCAAAAACAGTTTTTTGAAAATGCTTTAACAGATGAAAATTTCATCCCAAATCCTGAAAAAGAGGACAAGTCATTCTTCGAAAAAGTCAAAGATATGTTTTCATAATTTATTTTTTAAATTTATTACAGCATTTTCCCCATTCTTGTTCAAATAAGGGTGGGTTTTTTTAAATATTTTAATTCTTTTTAATACAAATTCTATACTTTTACATAAATCTATATAAGAATGAGTGCTATTCTCGAAGTTAATAAAGTTGTAAAAAAATATGGTGAATATACCGCCCTAAACGAAGTTTCCTTAACTGTTCCCAAAGGTAGTATTTACGGTCTTTTAGGTCCAAATGGCGCTGGTAAAACATCATTAATTCGTATCATAAATCAAATTACAATGCCCGATAGTGGCGAAATAATTCTTGATGGTGAGAAATTGCAACCCAAACACATACAATATATTGGGTATCTTCCCGAAGAACGCGGTTTATATAAAACAATGAAAGTTGGCGAACAGTGTTTGTATTTGGCTCAAATGAAAGGATTGTCAAAAGCAGAAGCTAAAATTCAACTCGATTATTGGTTTGATAGATTGGAAATTCAAGGTTGGTGGAACAAAAAAATTCAAGAGCTTTCTAAAGGAATGGCCCAGAAAATTCAATTCGTAGTTTGTGTTTTGCACAAGCCTAAATTATTGATTTTTGACGAACCTTTTTCTGGATTTGACCCAGTAAATGCCAATCTTATAAAAGACGAAATTTTAGCTTTAAGAGAACAAGGTTCAACAATTATTTTTTCAACGCATCGAATGGAAAGTGTTGAAGAATTGTGTGATCATATTGCACTTATTCATAAATCTAATAAATTAATTGAAGGAAAACTGGACGATGTCAAAAAAAAATTCAGAACCAATAGTTTTGAAGTGGGAATTTTGACCGATAATGTTGAAGGTTTGATGTATGATATTACTCAAAAACATACCGTTTCGCAAACTAATTTCAAGTCATTAAATAACGAATTAAAATTAGAAATTCAATTGGGAAAATCATTACCAAATGAGCTTTTGAATATTTTGACGCAACGAGGACAAGTAACCCATTTTGTAGAAAAAATCCCAAGTGTAAACGATATTTTTATTCAAACCGTAAGTCAATAAATCAGTTTTAGGAATCGAATTCTTAAATCAGAAATCTAAAATCAGAATATGAGCATATTAACATTAATTATAGAAAGAGAATTTATAGCAAAAGTGCGAAATAAATCTTTCATCGTAATGACATTTTTGAGTCCGTTACTTTTTGTTGGAATTGCTGTTTTTGTTGGCTATTTAAGTTCCATGAAATCTGATGTAAAAGTGATTGCAATTCACGATGAAACAGGGCTTTTTTTTTATGAATTTAAAAATTCCGAGGAATACAAATATATCGATTTATCGCCTATTGACATAAAAATTATAAAAGACAGTTTAATCAATGAAAGCTATGAAGGCTTAATATATATTCCAAAAATTTTGGATTATAAAGCATTGGAAAACAAAGTTCAATACATTTCAAATGACAGTCCAAGCATTACTTTTGTTGAAAATGTACAAGATATTATTGCGAAAAAAATTACGAAAGAAAATTTTGAAACTGCCAAACTAGATACTTTGGCAATTAGAAATGCGGAAGCAAAAGTCAACATTGAATTAAAAAAAGCGACGGGAGAAGAAAGTCTGAAAGGACTCAACGAAATTAAAATTGCAATTGGTGGTGCTTTTGGATACTTAATTATGATGTTTATCGTTATTTATGGCAATATGGTTATGCGAAGTGTCATTGAAGAAAAGACAAATCGAATTGTTGAAATCATTATTTCATCAGTAAAACCTTTTCAATTAATGATGGGTAAAATTATCGGAACTTCATTAGCTGGTATTTTGCAGTTCTTTATTTGGACAATCATTGGACTAGCTTTAATGTTCTCGGCTTCTATATTTTTGGAAATAAATGCAAGTCCAACAGCCAAAATCCCACCCGAAATGTTACATTCATTGCAACAAGAATTCTCAGGAATAGCCCAAATGTATATTAAGGAATTATGGAGTTTGCCCATTGCAACTATCTTAATAAGTTTTGTGATTTATTTTGTTGGAGGGTATTTTTTATATAGTTCTTTTTATGCCTCTATTGGAGCTGCTGTTGACAATGAAACCGATTCGCAACAATTTTTATTACCAATAATTATGCCTTTGGTATTGGGGGTTTACATTGGATTTTTCACTGTAATGAATGATCCACACGGAACAATTGCAACAGTTTTCTCAATGATTCCTCTCACATCTCCAATCGTTATGCTTATGCGAATTCCGTTTGGCGTACCTTGGTGGCAAATTGCAACTTCAGTCACAATACTTTTTGGAACCTTCTTTTTTGTAGTTTGGTTTGCAGCAAAAATTTATAGAGTAGGAATTTTAATGTATGGAAAAAAGCCAACTTGGAGAGAATTATATAAATGGTTGAAATATTAATTGATTCAGTTAATTGTTTAATCGGTTATTTGGTTAACCGATTAAACAATTAACCAATTAAACACAAAAATATATGTCAAGAATATTAATCATAGAAGACGAAGCATCCATTCGAAGAGTACTCACAAAGATTCTTTCCGAAGAAAATGACACTTACCAAGTTGAAGATGCTGAAGACGGTTTAATCGGTTTCGAAAAAATAAAAAACAACGACTACGATTTGGTTTTGTGCGATATCAAAATGCCTAAAATGGACGGGGTTGAATTACTTCAAGCCGTAAAAAAAATAAAACCAGAAATTCCAATTGTTATGATTTCGGGTCACGGAGATATGGAAACTGCCATACAAACAATGCGTTTGGGCGCTTTTGATTACATATCAAAACCTCCCGATTTGAATCGATTATTGAATACGGTTCGGAATGCCTTGGACAAAAAACAACTCGTAGTTGAAAACAAAATTCTTAAGAAAATTGTAAGCAAAAACTTTGAAATGATAGGCGAAAGCGAAGCAATTAATCATATAAAATTAATGATTGAAAAAGTCGCAAAAACTGAAGCACGTGTTTTAATTACAGGTCCAAATGGAACTGGAAAAGAGTTGGTTGCACATCAATTGCACGAAAAAAGTGAACGTGCTAATTTCCCATTAATTGAAGTGAATTGTGCTGCAATTCCATCTGAGTTAATAGAAAGTGAATTATTCGGACACGTTAAAGGTGCTTTTACATCTGCCATAAAAGATCGTGCAGGAAAATTTGAAGCTGCGGATAAAGGAACTCTGTTTTTAGATGAAATTGGCGATATGAGCTTATCTGCGCAAGCCAAAGTTTTACGAGCTTTACAGGAAAATATGATAACGCGAGTTGGAGCCGACAAAGACATCAAAGTTGACGTACGCGTAATTGCTGCAACAAATAAAGATTTAAAAAAGGAAATACAAGAAGGTCGATTTAGAGAAGATTTGTACCATCGTTTGGCGGTAATCTTGATAAAAGTACCAGGATTGAACGAAAGAAGAGATGATATTCCATTACTTATCGAACATTTTACAGGAAAAATTGCTGCTGAGCAAGGAATTGCCCCTAAGACTTTTTCTAAAAAGGCAGTTATAATGTTGCAAGAATACGATTGGACTGGAAATATTCGGGAATTAAGAAATGTAGTGGAACGGTTAATCATATTAGGCGGTAACGAAATTTCCGAAACTGATGTGCAATTGTTTGCAAGTAAATAATAAAATTATATGATTTTAAAATAATAAAATTGTAAGATTCTAATCTTCCAATTTTTATATTTATAATAAATGAAACTAAAAAAAATAAACGAAAAATTACAAGAAGCTCTACTTGATCTTGGTTTTACTGAAGCAAATTACTTGCAACATCAAACATTTTCAACCTTGAAAAGTGGTGTTGACTGTATTGTAATTTCTCCAAAAGAAAGCGGAAAATCAACTACAATTGTTTTAAATGTAATTCAGAAATTAGTTAGTGAAGGGGAAGAATCACCACGAGCATTAATTATAGTTGAAGACAAAGCTAAAGTATTGGCAATGGAAGAGCTTTTCGAACAATTAGGTAGTAAAACAAATTTACGCGTTTACGGAATTCACGATAAAGGCGATATGGAGTATGATAAAAATTATATTTCTACAGGAATCGACGTTTTGATAGGGACCCCAAATCGTCTTGGCGATATGTTTACTACTGCTGGGTATAATGTAAATAGACTAAAAATGTTTATTCTTGATGACGCAGATGCTATTTTAAAATTGCGCCACGAAACCAAAATTATGAGAATTTCGAATAGCATTGCGAGAACCCAACGATTAATTTTTTCGGAACAACTTACAGATAGAATCGAAATATTAGCCGAAAAAATGCTTTTAGAACCATTTTTATTTAAAATAGAATAAGTTAAAAATAACTCATTAAAAGGGTTTATCTTCTTGGTCCTTTGTCTCTATATTGTTGTAATAATTTTTTTTTAAATTCCTCTTCAGCTTTTTTCAGTTTTATAATTTTTACTGGACTTATTACACTTTTTAGGTTAAAAATTAGTTTTTTTTGCATTTGAAACAATTCATCTTCAGTTGCTTCCATTTGTGTTAAAACTATTAATGCTTCTTTATCTGACATTTTATTCAAAGATTCATTATCTATTTTTTTGATAAAAGAAATGAATTTTTGACGTTTTAAATCAAATTGCTTGTTTTCATATGAATTGTAAATTGGCCAAAATTTTTCAGCTTCGTTTGAAGTTAAGGATAAATCATTTGAAATAAACGCCACTTTTAAAGCATATATTTTTTCTTTCTTTTCAAATATTTTTGTTTCTTGTGCGTAAAAACTGATAGAAAGTAAAATCAATAGTACTGTAAAAATATTTTTTGTTTTCATTTTATTTTTTTATTCGGTTAAATAATTTTCTATTTCACTTAAATTAGTAAGCCCCTCTTCAATGTTCTTATCTTCTAAATTAAAATCAATTTTAATTTTTTCAATATCTTTAGAGTCTAATAATGCAACCAAATCATACTGACTAATTTCGGATTGATTGGTTATGTAATTTTCTAAAGTAAGTTTTTCTTCACTTGATTTCACTGCTATTTTTGTAAATAAAGTAACAGATAACGAAATTACTAAAATCGCTGCTATAGAGAATATCCAAGTTTTTCTTTTATAAATAGATACTACTTTTGGTTCTGGTTTATTAATTTTCAATAACATTTTCTCTGAGAAATTCTCAAAATAACCTTCAGGGATTTTTAATCCCGAATCTATTTTGTGATTGCTATTTATTTTAAAATCATTCATATTCATTAGACATTATTTTCTATGATTGGTTTAATCTTTAATCATAAAGATTTCTATTTTTTTTACTGCATGGTGATAAGATGCTTTTAATGCACCTACCGAAGTTTTTAATATAGTTGACATTTCTTCGTATTTTATTTCTTCAAAGTAGCGCATTTTAAATACAAGTTGTTGTTTTTCAGGTAAATTAACTATTGCTTTTTGAAATTTAAGTTGGATTGCATTTCCGTCAAAATGCGAATCGGCTTCTAAGTTTTCTATGATTTTGGTTTTTAAAAATTCACTTGATGAACCGTTTTGCTTTGCTTTCTTATTTATAAAAGTAATTGCTTCGTTTGTTGCAATTCGATACATCCAGGAAAACAATTTACTTTCACCTTTAAAATTTTTAAGGTTTTGAAAGACTTTAACAAAGGTATTTTGTAAGACATCGTCAGTGTCATCATGACTCAAAATAATATTCCGTATATGATTATATAATGGCCTTTGATATTCTAACAAGAGTTTTTGAAACGCCTTGTTTTGCGTCTTTGGATTTAGTAAATTTTGTATAAATTCCTTTTCTTCCAAAAAAAATATTTAAAAATTAGAATTCAAAAATAGATAAAGGTTTAATTTAGTTTTATAAAATTATTGCTATGGAGTAATTTGGGGTGCTTCTAAGGTGTCATCTACACTTTTTACAGTGTTTGCTCTTTTAATAAAATTAGACTGAATAGGTATGTAAATTGTAGTTTCCCATTTTGATGGTCTTTTGACTTCGCTCAAACTTTTTGTAAATATTTCTATTATTGGAATCGACTTATTTTGAATTTGTTTGTCTTTGATTAGATAATTGGTTGCTTTTTCCCAAGCTAATTCTCGATGAGAATAATCACCAATTAATGTTGTTTTAAAAGCTGAAAAAGCTTCCGATTCTTTGCAACTAATATCACTTCCGGAACTTGTAAATATTCTGTTTTTAATTGTAAGACAAACAGATACATTTGTAATTCCTTTTTTAACGTCATAAGAATTGTATATTACAAATGGTTTTCCTTTTACTTTAAGGTTGTTTTTTTCTGAAAAAGTTATTAAATTAGGGATAATAATATTCAGATTGTAATTTAGTTTTAAAATCTTACAATTGATAGTTTGAAATAAATAGAAAGAACTTTTTTTAATTACTATGCCATTTGGTTTTATAGAGAAAGTGTTTAATTCATAATCCAAACTGCGGTCTAAATTTAAAAGACTTTTTTCTAATTTACTACCAATTACATTTTCAATACCACCATTTAAAAAAGCTTTTATTTTAAACATGAAAGGCATTTCTCCTTTTGAAATACATGTTACTTTTGTTCCTCCAATTGTATCTTTAAATTTCCAGGTTGTCTCTGAAATAGCTCCGTTAAAATCAGTTTTTTGAATAATACTTTCATTTTTTTTTTCGAAAATCGTTATTGATTTTACTTCACCACTATTTCCTGCCCAATAATAAGAACTACCGACACCATAGGATTTGTTTGAATATTTTAAATAAATCTGTGTAGTATCGTTCTCCCATACATACCAATTTCCCCAATTTTTATATTCATTTATATAATTAAAAACAGAAGATTTTGGGCTATTAATAATTTTTGATTTCACTGTTTTGTAATCACTTTTTTGAGTGGCTATAAAAACGCTACTTCCAACTGATAGTAGTACTATAAGTAAAAAAAAATATTTTAAAATTTTCATAACTGATTAGTTTTGAATTATGAGACTTTATAATTTAAATATTTAGTGCTTAAAGAATATTTTAATAACAAATAATAAAGCTATAAAAATTAAAAAACCGATCAATATTTTATAACTTCCTTTATATACCTTTTTATGAACTAGAATATCTTTTCTATATGAATAAGTAATTGCGATTACAAAAGAGATGAAGAATAATCCTGAAAAAATTAATTGACCTTTGCTAAACATATAATTTTATTTTATACAAAAATACTAAATTTGTAGTGAAAAGTTACTATTTTGCACTATCATTTAACAAGTAAACATTATGATTAAACAACTTAATTCCGTTAAAGAATTCCATACAGCTTTTGAAATTGGATATAGCGAAAGTCCAAAATCTGATATAGGGGAAACTAAAAATCTGCTCCGTTTCAATTTAATGAAAGAAGAAAATGAAGAATATTTAGAAGCTACTCAAAATAATGATTTAATTGAAATCGCCGATGCACTTGGCGATATGCTTTATATTTTGTGCGGAACAATTATTGAACACGGTTTGCAACACAAAATAGAAGCTGTTTTTGATGAAATTCAACGAAGTAATATGAGTAAATTAGATCACGATGGAAAGCCAATATATCGAGAAGATGGAAAAGTGATGAAAGGTCCCAATTATTTTAAGCCCGATTTTTCAAAAATTATTTAATTTTAAAATATCAAAATTAATAAACCCATAATTTATTCAGTATTTTAATAAATTATGGGTTTATTATATAATTATAGGTCTATACTTTAACAGTCCACCCAAATGTATCTTTTGAAAGTTTGTATTGAATTGAAGTAAGTTTATCTTTAAGTTCTAATGCTATAGAATGTTCTATTACTGGCAATTCGTAATAAGTATCTTGGTATGAAAAACCTTTAATTATTGTAACAACAGCTGCGGTTCCAGCACCAAATATTTCTTTTAACGAGCCGTTTTTAGCAGCTTCTACAATTTCTGAAACTAACACAGGACGAATATTTAATTCAATACCATCTCTTTCGGCTATCGAAATAAGACTTTTTCTAGTCACGCCATCAAGAATTCTTTCACTTGTTGGTGCAGTATATATTGTATCGTTTATTCTAAAAAAAACGTTCATTGTTCCTGATTCTTCTAACATTGTATGAGTAGCATCATCAGTCCAAATAACTTGTTGAAACCCCTTCTCATTGGCTAATTTTGTTGGATAAAACTGTGCAGAATAATTTCCTGCCGCTTTTGCAGCTCCAATTCCACCATTTGCAGCGCGACTAAAATGTTCGGCAACAATAACTTTTACTTCGCCAGAATAATATGATTTTGCTGGTGAAAGTAAAATCATAAACCGATATTCATTAGAAGGAGATGCAATTACCCCAGTTCCCGTTGCAATCATGAAAGGACGAATATAAAGTGTTTTTCCCAATCCTTTTTTTATCCAATCTCTTTCTAAGTCAATTAATTGGGTTAGACCTCCCATGAAGATTTCTTCAGGGACTTCAGGCATTGCCATTCTAACTGCAGATTTATTGAATCGGTTAAAATTTTCTTCGGGGCGGAATAACCAAGCTTCATTATTCTCATCTTTGTAGGCTTTCATTCCTTCAAAAATAGCCTGGCCATAATGGAAAACTTTAGAAGATGGATCCATCAAAAAGGGGGCGTACGGAACTATTGATGGCTCTTCCCATTTTTCATTTATGAAATCACAGGTTAACATATAATCGGTGAAAACTTCACCAAAAGGAAGGTGTTCAAAATCTACAGTTTCAATTTTTGATGTTGAAATTTTAGAAATATTGATTTTTTGAGCGCTTAATAAATTCATATTTAATTCAGTTTTGTAAAATTTTCACTATAAATAATTGATTAACAGATATTTAATTTATTTTTAATATAAAAATCAAACTATTTTTAACAACCGCTAAATTAATAAAAATTAGATTTGTTTCTACTTCAAAATCATTTATTTATATTTTTAATTATTAAGTCAGATCAAACTATGTTAATTTACTTGATTAACCTTAATAAATATAAAAATTCTTATATTTTTGTATAATGTTATTAATAATTTAATAAGAAATTATGAGAAAAATAATCACCTACACGCTTTGCTTTTTTGCCTTGACAAGTTGTAAAAAAGAATCCGTTTCAACAGAAAATGAAAAACAAAACAAATATGCTTTTTTTGGAGACAGTATTTCAGATGAAAAAGCAATTTCTAATGATGAAATGATGACGCAATTTGACAATTTGAAAGCTGGAGATACATTAAATGTTAAGTTCAGATCTAAAATTAAAAAAGTTTGTCAGAAGAAAGGTTGTTGGATGACTTTGGTTTTACCTAATAAAAAAGAAGTTTTTGTAAAATTTAAAGACTATGCTTTTTTTATACCTAAAAACGCTCAAGAAGAAGATGTAATTGTAAACGGAAAAGCATTCGTAAGTATCGAATCTGTTGGGGATTTAAAACATTATGCTAAAGATGAAGGAAAATCACAAATTGCAATAGATAGTATTGTAACTCCAAAAACTACTTATTCTTTTATGGCTGATGGAGTTTTAATAAAAAAATAAATGAAGACATTTGTAGTTTTATTTTCAATAATTTTATTAATTGGATGTAACAAAAAATCCCAGAAATCGCAATCTTATTCTGTATCAAATGCAAAAACTGACAAGAAGTTTGAAATGTATCAAATGTCTGAAATGGCGGCTTTGATGGAGAGTATGTATCTTGAAAATGAATATTTGAAAGAACGCATTAAAAAAGGGGAAACTATCGGAAAATTTCCAATTCATTTTTTTCAAATTCATAAAGCCGTAATGACCGATGAAAAGGACAATGATGCTTTTTTTAAGAAACAAGCAGCACTATTTATTAAAGCGCAAGAGCTTATTTATGAAGATCCTATAAACGCTAAACAACATTTTAATGATGGAGTTAATGTTTGCGTTCGTTGTCATGAAGTTAAATGTGGCGGACCTCTTCCTAAAATTAAAAAATTATACATTGAGTAAATTTTGAAAAGAGAAATACTTCAAACTTTAGATGGTTCAACAACTATTCATTTAACAGATTGGAATGAATCCTATCACTCAAAACATGGTGCGATTCAGGAAGCCTATCACGTTTTTATAAAAAATGGATTGTCATTATTTCAAAAAAAGTCTATTTCAATTTTAGAAATTGGTTTAGGAACTGCTTTAAATACATTTATAACTTTTTTAGAATCTAAAAAAGCATTAAAAACTATTGATTATGTTGGAGTAGAAGCCTTTCCGATTTCAGCTCAAGAAGTTTTACAAATGAATTACATTTCAGAGTTGAATGCAGAAAAAGAAAGAACAATTTTTGAATTAATGCACCAATCCAATTGGGATGAAAAAATTTCAATAGCACCCAATTTCACTTTAACTAAAAGGAAGCAGTTTTTTAATGAAATTTCAGATGAAAACCAATATGATTTAATCTATTTCGACGCTTTTGGATTCCGAGTTCAACCTGAATTATGGAGCACAGAAATATTTGAAAAAATGTATAAAGCACTAAAAGTAAATGGCGTTTTGGTTACTTACGCTGCTCGTGGCGTTGTAAAACGAAGTATGATTGAAGTTGGATTTACAGTTGAAAAATTAGCGGGTCCTCCTGGGAAAAGAGAAATGTTTAGAGCAACTAAGCTATAATTGTCTTATTTTAACTTCTAAATAAAAGGGTTGACAAGAAATGTTTTAATTTAAACATTTTATTTACAGAGCCAATACTTATTTGTTTTAAATTTAATCATTCGAATGCGATTCCATTTTAACGAATATAAATTATATTTTATGAAAATAACAATGGTTACATACACGAAAAATATTTTGGAACGAGTTAGTTTTGATCCTAAACTTTTTTGTAAAGAATTAGAAAAAGCTTTAAAAATGTTATTGCCTTACGAAATAGAACAATTAACTGTTTGGCTTTTAAATTACACGATTAAAAAACCTGAATTAAGGCAATGTTTAATCTATTTCAAATCATAAAACTAAAGGAGACTAAATAACTCCTTTTTTTATTATTTTTTCGGAAGTGGACTTATAATTTCTACATTGTGAAAAGCAATTGCACCTCTAATAACTCCTGAAATTGTTTGTTTTAATGCATCTGTAATTTGTATTTTTAATTCCGTTTTAGAAAAAATAAGACTTATTTCACGAGCTGGTTTTGGATCTTTAAAATGCTTTAATTTCAATTTGTCATTGTCCTTTAAATCCAAAGTATGCAAATAGGGTAGAAGGGTTAACCCTAATCCTTCATCAGCCAATTTAATTAGTGTTTCAAAACTTCCGCTCTGAATTTGAAAATTATTTAGCGAAACAACATCCTGGTTTTTGCACAAATTTAGAATACCGTCACGAAAACAATGCCCGTCTTGAAGTAATAATATTTCATCTAAATTCAAATCCGAAACTTCAATCTCTTTTTTGTCTGCAATCCGATGTTTTTCAGGAATATATGCTACAAATGGTTCGTAATATAAAACAATTTCTTTTAGTTTCTCTTCGCTTAGAGGAGTTGCAGCTATCGCAGCATCGAGATTACCATTTTTTAATTTTACAATGATTTCGTCTGTGTTTAACTCTTCAATTATAAGTTTTACTTTAGGATACTTTTTGATAAAAGAAGTTAAAAACATTGGTAACAAAGTTGGCATAATCGTTGGGATTATTCCAAGTCGAAACTCGCCACCAATAAAACCTTTTTGTTGCTCAACAATATCCTTCATTCTATTGGCTTCATTGACAATATTCTTGGCTTGGTTAACAATTTTTTGTCCTATATCGGTCAATTGAATTGGTTTTTTCGTTCTGTCAAAAATCTGAATTTTTAGTTCGTCTTCTACTTTTTGAATTTGCATACTTAATGTAGGTTGTGTAACGAAACACTTTTCGGCAGCAAGAGTAAAATTTTTATATTCAGCAACTGCTAAAACATATTGAAGTTGAGTAATTGTCATAATAGTAATTTGTGTTGCAAATATAAAAACAATCAATTAAATTATATAATATAAATACAATTCTAAATCATTAAATATTTTTACTATTGTTAATTTTTTTTTAATTTTTAATGTTAATTTAATTTTTTAAGATTATAAGGTATATTTTTGCGAAATGAAAATTATTGTAAAATTACTAATCATTTTTTTTCTATCTTTCCTCTCAGCACCATCAATTATTAGCTTGATTGATAAGAAAGGTGATATTTCATTTTTTTATGATAATTCCGAAACTGAAGAATTTCAAAAGGAAATCAAGACAGATTTTATTTTTGACCCTTTTACTTTTTTAGTTTTTAATCCTCAAAAAAAATCGAGCAAAATACTTTCAGACAATATAAGTAAGCACGATAATATTTTAAGGGAAATACTTATTTCACCCCCTGATATTATTTAATACATCTTTTTTTACTAGCGCTTAAGTATAGCGTTATTCTCTTTGTATTAAATTTATATAGGTATTATGACAAAAAAAACTAATCTTTTTGCTAACCTTAAATCTGATTTTTCATCGGGTTTAGTGGTTTTTTTAGTGGCATTGCCACTTTGTTTAGGAATTGCACTTGCAAGTGGAGCTCCTTTATTTTCAGGTATTATTTCGGGAGTTGTGGGTGGGATCGTAGTAGGTTTTTTAAGTAAATCTCACATATCAGTTTCAGGTCCTGCCGCAGGTTTAACGGCTATAGTTTTAGTTGCAATAACCGATTTAGGTGCTTTTGATGTTTTCTTAACTGCAGTTTTCATTGCTGGATTAATTCAATTAGCATTAGGATTTTTAAAAGCTGGAGGTATTTCTAATTTTTTTCCAACGAATGTAATCGAAGGAATGTTGGCTGGAATTGGAGTGATTATCTTCTTAAAACAAATCCCAAAAGCTTTAGGTTCTGATGTTTCTGTTGGTTCTGGACTGAAAATATTTAGCGATGTTGTCGCCTCTTTTGGTGATGTTAAAATGGGAGTTGTAATTGTTACTGCAATTTCATTAGCCATAATTTTGATTTGGAATAAGATTCCTACTCTAAATTCAATAAAATTACTTCCAGCAGCATTAATAGCTGTTACTGTTGGAATTTTAATAAATGAGTTTCTTTTTAAAGGAACCTCGTATGAAATTACAAGTAAATACTTGGTTTCATTACCAGTTCCAACTACTCTAGAAGAGTTTAAAGCAATAATAGTTCTTCCAAATTTCACTGCAATTACAAATCCAGCAGTTTGGATTGTCGCTATAACTATTGCGGTTGTAGCATCAATTGAAACCTTGTTGTGTATTGAAGCCTCAGATAGAATGGACGTTCAAAAAAGATATACAGATACCAATGTTGAGCTTAAAGCACAAGGAATTGGCAATATTATAAGTGCCTTACTTGGTGGTTTACCAATGACATCAGTTGTTGTTCGAACTACTGCCAATGCCAATGCTGGTGCAAAATCAAAAATGTCTGCAGTAATTCACGGGGTTTTATTGTTGATCAGTGTATTGACTATTCCTGTTTTATTGAATAAAATTCCATTTGCCACTTTAGCTGCTGTCTTATTATTAATTGGATATAAACTAGCTAAACCGGCTGTTTTTAAGCATTTTTGGAACCAAGGTAAATACCAATTTGTGCCATTTATTGCCACATTTGGAGCTGTAGTTTTTTTAGATTTACTGAAAGGTGTAGCATTAGGAATGGTTATCAGCATCTTATTTGTTTTAAAAGGAAATATCAAAAGAGCTTATAATTTCAGAAAAGAAGAATACAAAGATGGCGATGTAATTCATATCGACTTAGCCCAGGAAGTTTCTTTTTTGAATAAAGCAGCTATAAAATCAACTTTGGCTGCAATACCTGAAAATTCAAATGTAATTATCAATGCTACTGATACGGTTTATATTGCTCACGATGTCTTAGATTTAATCAAAGAATTTAAGAAGATTAATGCAAAAGATAAAAATTTAAGTGTTAAGCTAGTGGGATTCAAAAAGGAATACAATCTAGAAAATACCGGCGAAGAGGAGAAACATATTTTTGTTGAACACAAGAATTAATAAGTTGAAATTATCCTTTCATTCAATGAAAATTGTCATCACTATTTTATTATCAATTTGCTATTGTAATTATACATTTTCTCAGAAATCAGATACTGGGAATTGGTTTGTCTATTTTGGTAATCAAAAAATAAATCCAAAATGGAATTGGCATAATGAAGTGCAATATAGAAATTATGACTTTATTGGAGATACCAACCAACTACTATTAAGGACTGGAATTGGATATAATATTTCAGAAGATAATAATAATCTTTTGTTGGGTTACGGATTTATAAATACTCAAAAGTATATTGCTAATACAGAAAAAAAAACAGATTCAAATGAACATCGAATTTATCAACAATTTATAACAAAACAAAAGCTTGGACGTGTTTTAGTTCAGCATAGATACCGAATAGAAGAACGTTTTTTGAAAGATGATTTTCAAATGCGTTTTCGATATTTCTTAGGAATAAACATTCCTATCAATAAAAAAGCATTGGAAAAAAATACTTTTTATCTTTCTACTTACAATGAAGTATTTATAAACGCAGAAAGCCCATTGTTTGATCGTAATAGATTGTATGGAGCTATAGGTTATATGATTCATAAAAATATTAAAATTGAAGCAGGATTTATGGCACAAACACTCGAAAATTCAAATCGAAATCAATTTCAAATAGTAATTTTTAATAATTTGCTATTATGAAAATAATTGATTTTAAAAACTTAATAAAAAAAATATGAAAGCACATAATAGAGAAACACAAGCCCAAATGACTCCACGAAAAGCTCTAGAGTTTTTGCAAGAAGGAAATAAAAGATTTGTAAACAATCTTAAAGCACACAGAGATTTATTAGAACAAGCCAATGCAACTATAGATGGCCAATGGCCATTTGCTACTATATTAAGCTGTATAGACAGTAGAACATCTTCAGAATTAATTTTCGACCAAGGATTGGGTGATGTTTTTTCGGTTAGAATTGCTGGAAACATTGTAAATACAGATATTTTAGGAAGCATGGAATTTGCTTGTAAAGTAGCAGGTTCAAAGTTAATTATTGTACTTGGTCATAGCAAATGTGGTGCTGTAAAAGGGGCTTGTGATCATATAGAAATGGGAAATTTAACCGAATTATTATCTAAAATACAGCCTGCAGTTTACCAAGAAAAAACAACAACAGAGAATAGAACTTCGAAAAACGCTACTTTTGTAGAAAATGTAGCAAAAATAAATGTGAAACGAAGTGTAAAAAACATCATTGAACGTAGTAATATATTAGAGAGAATGCTTGAAAATGGGGAAATAGGAATTGTTGGTGCTATGCACAACATAGAAACTGGGAAAGTAAAGTTTTATTCCGATGTTATGTATATCAAAGACGAACAAAACCCGAATTTCTCTGTTAAAGATTTACAATATTAAATAAAAAAGAGATGAAACAGAACACTTTTGATGAGCATCATGTTTTGCATGAATTGAAACATTATCTTCCAACTCAAACGCCGTTGAAAGATTTTATACATCATAATTCTTTGCACGCATTTCAAAGTTCAAAATTTTATGACGCCATTTTCAAATCATCAAAAGTGTTTGGTCATCAAGCCACAATGCCACTTTTAGATTTTAGAAAATTATTTGAATTAGGCAGAATTCGTCCTGAAATTCTTGATCAAGCAATCGAAAACAGAATAGGGAGTAATCAAACTACTCTTTGGAAAAATAATTTAATTTCTAAAGATTATGATGATCATAATGAACATCGTATTGGTTTGCTTCGAGCCAATTGGAAACAAAAATATCGTATTGATTTAGATAATTTAGTACAACCTTTTTTGTTTCGATTTTTGTGTAATTATCTCGATCAAGGAATTGCTATTTGGGATTTTCCAATAGGAAACAAAGGCTTTCTAGAATCGATTATAGAATTGGAGAAAAATAGTTTTGCAAGTATTTTTAAAACTAAAAGAGCTAGATCTTTATTGTTACATCAGCAAACTTCAATAACCAGTTTACTACAAATTGTTGTTGGAAAAGAATCTTATTACGAACAATATATTTTTGATCAGCAATTTAGCCATCGGGGTTGGAGCGGACTCATTGCTTCGGTAGAAGCACAACCCAATACTTTATTGAGTCCGAAACAAATTTCTTTGCATGATTTAATTTTTTTCGAATTGTTATTAGAAATTGATAATCTAGACAATCAATTGGGAGATTTTTGGAAACCTATTGGAGAAACTACAAGACAAAATCCTATAAATTTATTTGAAGAAATAGAGAAAACAGAATTGCAAGAAGTTTTGAAAATTTGGCAAGACGCTTTCGAATGGAGTTATTATGATGAGGTTCTAGCTGGAATTCAGCAATTGAGTATATCTAAAAAACAATTTGAAGTTGTTGGTACTACAAAAAAATCGTTTCAAGCCATGTTTTGTATCGATGAAAGAGAAGACAGTATCAGAAGACATATTGAAGCAATCGATGTACATTCGGAAACTTTTGGAACACCTGGTTTTTTCACGGTTGAGTTTTATTTTCAAGCCTTTGGCGCTAAATTTTATGATAAATTGTGCCCAGCTCCTGTAACCCCAAAATTCTTAATAAAAGAATATGATGTAACAGATAAAAGAGCCCATGATTTATTATATACAAATAAGACCCATCGATTAACAACTGGTTTTTTTAGCACTTTTGTTTTTGGGTTGTGGTCAGCTTTCAGATTAATCAAAAATTTATTTTTACCTCAAGAAGGGCCAGCTATTTCTAATGCTTTTTTACATATGAACGCTGCTGGAAAACTGACCGTAGAGAACAAAAATATAGAGGATATAGAAAACAACCTTCAAATAGGTTTCACAATCGATGAAATGACAACTCGTGTAGCAAGTTTATTAAACGGAATTGCCCTGACCAAAAATTTCGCACCTATTGTTTATGTTGTGGCTCATGGAAGTTCTAGTGCAAATAATCCGCATCACGGTGCTCATGATTGTGGTGCTTGTAGCGGACGTCCAGGGTCCGTAAATTCAAGGGTTTTTGCATTAATGGCAAATAATGAAAAAGTTAGAACAGTCTTGAAAAGTCAAGGAATTCACATTCCTGTTGGAACACAATTTATAGGTGCTTTACATGATACAGCTTCTGATGAAATAGCTTTTTACGATGTTCCTACTTTAAATGCGATCAATACCGAAGCACATATTGTAAATGCAGCAAATTTTGAACATGCTTTAGACTTAAATGCTAAAGAGCGTTCTCGTCGTTTTGCATCTATAAATACAAAAGATAATATTAAGAAAGTAAGAAAAGCAGTCAAACAACGTTCGGTATCATTATTTGAACCTAGACCAGAATTGGGTCACGGAACCAACACACTTTGTATTGTTGGAAAACGAAATTTGACTAAAGGTTTGTTTCTAGACAGAAGGGCTTTCTTAAATTCGTATGATTATAAAACAGATTTAGATGGTAAATTCTTAACAGGAATTATGAAGCCACTCGGGCCTGTTTGTGGAGGAATCAATTTAGAATATTATTTCTCGAGAGTAGATAATTATAAATTAGGTGCAGGGACAAAATTACCACACAATGTTATGGGCCTTTTTGGTGTTGCTAATAGTAGTGATGGTGATTTGCGTCCAGGATTACCTTGGCAAATGATCGAAGTTCATGATCCTGTGCGACTCATGATTATTGTAGAGCATTTCCCAGAGGTGGTCTTGAAGGTCATTCAATCGGTTCCAGAAATGTACGAATGGTTTATTAATGAATGGGTGCATTTATCAGTAATTAATCCAGAAACGGATGAATTGTTTTATTTCAAAGCAGGAGAATTTGTTTCTTATAAACCGCTGACCAATCAAATTCATTTTTTCAAAGATGTAAATACACTTTTAGAAGATGCCAAAGAAATGAAAACCAATCATATTACCCAAGCAACACAAGAGAATTTACCAATTTATTTTTATAACTAATTATGGAACAGCTACTTCATTTATTTATACTCTTGCCATTATTGGGGTTTATAATCAGTTTATTTTTTAGAAATAGAAACGAGAAAGCAATCGCAGGGGTTGTAATAACCACGATGGGTTTGCAGTTGTTAGGTTTATCCGTTTTTATTATTAGTTGGGTTTCAAGTGGATCAAATTTACTAGACATTAAACATTTCACTTTTTACAAAGAAGGAAATGTCGAGATATTTATCGATTTATTTTTTGATAAAATCACAGCTTATTTTGCATTTGTAGGCACATTGATTACTTTTTTAGTAGCCATTTTTAGCCGATTTTACCTGCACAGAGATAGCGGTTTCAAACGTTTTTTCAATACCTTATTACTCTTTTTCTTTGCCTATTCAATAATCATATTTTCAGGGAATTTTGAGACCTTGTTTGTGGGTTGGGAATTTTTAGGGATTACCTCATTTTTATTAATTATCTTTTATCGCGATAGATATTTACCAGTAAAAAATGGGTTAAAAACGATTTCATTGTACCGTTTTGCTGATGTTTGCTTGATACTTGCTATGTGGATGAGTCATCATCTATGGCACGAGAACATAACTTTTTTGAAACTTAACGATCTAAATCTTGTAGCTTCTCATATAGAAGAACACAGTTATTATGCAACGTTTATTTTGGTTATGATTGTCATTGCTGCAGCCATAAAATCGGCCCAATTTCCATTTTCTTCTTGGTTACCACGTGCTATGGAAGGCCCCACAACTTCTAGTGCCATTTTCTATGGTTCTTTATCAGCACATATTGGGGTATTTTTATTATTGAGAACCTATCCGTATTGGGAAACGATTTTTAGTATCAAAATACTTGTAATTTCCATTGGACTTATTACGGCAATAATAGGTACATTAATAGCAAGAGTGCAATCCTCTGTAAAAACTCAAATTGCGTATGGATCGATAGGGCAAATTGGATTAATGTTTGTAGAAGTCGCAATGGGTTGGCATTTTTTAGCATTATTACATTTTTCTGGAAATGCCTTTTTAAGAACCTACCAATTATTAGTTTCGCCTTCTATTTTAGGCTATATGATACACGATCAGTTTTTTAGTTATATACCAAAAAAATACGGGAGGATTAATAAACTCACAAATACTATTTATCTATTGAGTCTAAAAGAATGGAATATGGACACTTTTCAGTTTAATTTTCTTTGGTCACCATTTAAATGGGTTGGTAGAAAATTAAATTTTTTAAGCAGTAAATTGGTGCTTATTTCATTCGTTATTATTTATTTGGTAGGCTTTTTTTGTTTTTTGAATGAAGAGATGATCCCAAAACAACTAGACGAAATTTTGCATTTGGTTTTTGCTTTTATTGCAATGATTTTAATTTTGAAGTCATTTGCAAAAAGAACTGATGCAATTACCGTTTGGTTTATGATTATCGCAAGTCAGTTTTATATTTTACTCTCTATTTCATTGCTAAATGATGAATATGAATATGCTGAGATTTTATTATATTTAAGTGGACTTATAGGGGCTTCTATTTTAGGGTTTTATTGTTTGTATAAAGTAAAAACTGTTGAAAAAAACATCGATTTAAATAATTTTTATGGTTACAATCATGAGCATCCTAAATATGGTTTTTGGTTCTTGATTTCGTGCTTAGCTTTTGTTGGATTGCCTTTTTCTCCAACTTTTATTGGGGTAGATTTAATGTTTAATCATATCGATAAGGACGAGTATTTGCTTATTGCAATTACAACAATTAGTTTTTTGTTTATAGAAATTGCAGTATTAAGAATGTATGCCAGATTGTTTTTAGGGCCAAGTAAAAAACAAAATCACCCTATTGCTTATAGATCATCATAGAAGTATCAAAAAAAAGATTAATTTTATTATTTTAAGTCGTCTTCGGACGACATTTATTCGATATCTAAGTTTTCATTAAATGAGGACGGTAACATTTTTGGGATAAATTTGATTAATATAGGCAATAATAAACTTCCTCCAGGCAACAAAAATATTGCCAATGAAGGAATTGATTTGCAAATATCCAACAATTGTTTTTTGACTTTCTTCTTTTCCGAATCATCTAAATCTCGCTTCGTAGATTTAGCAAGTAAAACCATCAATTCTTTGCTTTCAGAAAGTTCCTTAAATAA
>SHWW01000022.1 GCA_009693635.1 Flavobacteriaceae bacterium | reverse complement strand
TTTGCGGAAGCAATAGATAACGCCATGCGAACGCAAAACACCTATTATGACGACTTGATTGTGGGGAAAGTTTTGCGAAAATTGGTGGTTACCAAAGTGGCTAAAAATGGATTCCAAGAGTATATGAAATCGATTGGGAAATTAGGCGGACAAAACAAAATTCCAAGGTTGAGTAACGATAGAGCAATTGCGGATTTATTAAAAAGAGAATAGAGAAAAGATGCAAACAAATAGACTTTGGTTGTTGTTGCTTTTAGTGAATTTTTATATTTCCGCTCAAACTAAAGGCGTTGTGGTTGATGAACAAGGGAAGCCCATTCCATATGTGAATATTTGGGTTGAAAACGAAAATATTGGAACTACTTCAGAAGAAAATGGCGAGTTTTCGATTGCTGCTTCCGCAAATAAGAACCTGATATTTTCTATTTTAGGATTTGAAAAAAGGGTTCTAAAAGCGTCGGAAGCTTCCAATGTAATTATGAAAGCGGTTTCATTTCAATTGGACGAAGTGGTAGTTGCCCGACATTTTGAAACTAAAAAAATAGAAATCGGAACCATCAACAATTCCGTTTTAGAAGCCTTTGATAACGGCCCGCGAATTGACGTGAAATTTTTCCCCTACGAAGCCGCCTATAAAAAAACGAAATTCATAAAAAAAGTGAGCATTCTAACCGACAGCAGAATTGATAATGCCACCGTTAAAATCCATTTTTATAAGGCCGATGCCAATGGCTTTCCCGGTGAGGAATTACTAACGAAAGATTATATTGTAACTATTCAAAAAGGCGTGGTTCGAAATGGTTTTGACCTCACCGACGTGAATTTGAAAATGCCCAAAACCGGACTCTTCATTGGTTTTGAAAAACTATTGATTTCTAAAAACAAATTGGAAAAAACGATTGTCAATTCCAACACACAAAAAACAAGCATTCAAGTAATTTACTATCCTTTGGTTTTGTATAATTATATTGAAAGAGATTTTTTATACAACTTTTCGGGAGGAAAATGGTATAAACAAACGAATGACAAATCATTAGGTTCTTCAAGTAAAATCAAAGCATATGAGCCCGCTATAAATTTGGTTTTAACCAATTAAAATATAAAAATACTATATTTGTAAGGCATTAAGTAAAAACTAAATGAAAGAAATTAAAAATATAGTGCGATCAAGAGCACAAGAATCATCAAGTGCCGTAGAAAAATTATACATCACAATGCGTCATTTGTTTAATAGAGGTTTCTATAAACCAATGGGTGTTTCTGGCGATACTTTGCGCGAAGCATTATTATTATTACGTCCAGAAATTTATGGAACTATTGCCGATGATAAAGTAGAATTAAACGGACTTTTATATGTTATAGAAAGGCTTCCGATAGGAATTGAAGAATGCAGATTCATTAATTTAACTTCAGATGAAGGCTATTCAAAATCCCATTTTCAAGCGATTATCCCGCCCAAAAGAAGAAGAAATTGTTATCGAATTGATGACGAACAAATGAATGTTGAAATCACCCGCGGAAGATCAGATATTTACGATATTTTGACGCATTTAACCTTTATTTTCATAGAATCTCATAAAATAAAAGACCGCGTTTTAATAGATGAAAATGCTGAGGTTACTAGAGATTGGCAAAAATTAGAACAAGCGGTTTTATCCAATAAAAAATTAACATTAGCCGATAAAGAGAAAACAATTTCGCATACAGCAAATATCTTAGGAAGAACGTTTGTTGAGATTTTAGACATTTACGATGCTTTTGGAACGATTGAAAAACCGGATCGTTTTTTACATGTAATTTATTGGTTAGGAAAATTAGCTATTGAAGAAGTGGTTGAAAACAATAAAAGAACCATCACTTTTAGTCCGATTTTGAGAGAAAGATTGGGGCACCACATTCATGGAGAAATTTGGGCTACCAATATTAAAGAGGTGCTTAAAGCACATGATTTATTGGATCGTTCAATTCATATTATAAGTGCAAATATGCACTCTGTGATGAATTCTATATTTGCAACGCACGTTTTGAAAACGAAATTCAAGGATAAATCTGATTTCTTTATTTTTGAAGAATTAAGTAAATCTGGCGCTGATGAAGTTCGAAATAAAGTAGAAGATTTCGCCAAATTACACGGA
Source organism: Flavobacteriaceae bacterium (assembly GCA_009693635.1). Taxonomy (GTDB): domain Bacteria; phylum Bacteroidota; class Bacteroidia; order Flavobacteriales; family Flavobacteriaceae; genus Flavobacterium. The sequence goes on along the minus strand of SHWW01000022.1, from coordinate 24,223 downwards.
ATGATTTCGCTACCAGATACGTCAGGAACCAACATTGATGTACAAATTTTTGACACTTCGAAAATTGATTGGAATAAATCGGCATTTCCAAAATCACAACTAAACAATAAAAAGCCCGTTATTATCGTTATGGACTATGCTTTTGGGGAACAAGCGTATGAAACCATCGACGAATTACTTAAGCCCTACAAAAAAAACATACTTTTGAATGTGGAATCGATTTCAATAATGGGAAAAGCAGGGATTCTTCAAGGCGGAAAAGGAGATATAATGATTCCGTCAGCACATATAAACGAAGGAACAGGAGATAATTATTTCTTTAATAATGAGTTAACAGCCGGGATGCTTGAAGGAAATGACATTGCTGTAGTTTCAGGACCAATGATCACGGTTTTAGGAACTTCATTGCAAAACAAAGACTTGTTGAAGTTTTTCCACGAGTCAACCTGGGGAGTGATTGGACTAGAAATGGAAGGCGCTTATTATCAAAAAGCGATTCAATCGGCATCAAAAATCAGAAAGAGTATAAATCCAGACGTGAAAGTTAGATATGCTTATTACGCATCTGATAATCCATTAGAAACAGGAAGTACATTGGCTTCAGGCGGATTAGGGACAACAGGGGTAAAACCAACGTATTTAATTACAATTAAAATATTAGAACAAATTTTTAACACAAAATAGATTTAGATTATGAGTCAAAATACAAATAATTCAGACAATCAAGAGATTGATTTAACATTGATTTTAAATAAAATTAAAGGGTTTTATGACGGAATAGGCACTTCAATTTTTAGGGGTATTTTATTTTTTAAAAGAAATTTATTGATAGTAGGAATTTTATTTGTTGCAGGAGCTGCCTTAGGAGCCTATATTGACTCTAATAACGAAACCTACGATTCTAAAATTATTGTAAGACCGAATTTTGGAAGCACAGATTATCTGTATTCTAAAATAGATTTATTAGATTCTAAAATTAAAGACCAAGATACTACGTTTTTAAAATCAATAGGTATTGAATTCCCTAAAAACATTAAGCTAATTAAAATTGAACCAATAGTTGACATTTATAGCCTTGTTAACTATAATGAAAAAAATGCAAGCGTTACAGCCAATACTCAAAATTTCGAATTGTTAAAATTATTGGCCGAAGATGGAGATGTTAATAAGGTTATAAAAGACAGAGCGACTAGTAAAAATTATTATTGCCACTCTATTAATCTCTTAACAAAAGGACATACAACAGAAGAAAAAACAATTAAACCCATTATAGAATTTTTAAATAACAACAGCTATTTTGAAAGAATTAAGAAAATAAACATTGAGAACGCTGTTGCAAGTATCAAAAAGGACGAAGAAATGATTCTTCAAATAAATACTTTATTAGAAAAATTTTCTACCGCCTCAGGACAAAAATCTGATAAATTGGTTTTTTATAATGAGAACACCGAATTAAACGAAGTGCTAAAAACCAAGCAAGCATTAGTTTATGAAATAGGAGTTAAAAAAGAGCAATTAGTAAATTTTGAAAATATTCTCCAAAACAGCAGCAGCATTCTTAACATAAAAAACACCGAAAGCGTTAACGGTAAATTAAAATTCGTTTTACCGTTATTGCTTATTTTTGGCTTTGTATTGATTCGTTTATTTTCAAAATTTTATAAAAGACAAGCTTTAAAAGCCCAACAAAATATAGCATAATGAAAGGAATTATTTTAGCCGGAGGATCGGGAACTAGGCTGCACCCACTTACGCTTGCGGTCAGCAAACAATTGATGCCTATTTATGACAAGCCGATGATTTATTATCCGCTATCTTCATTGCTTTGGTCGGGAATTAGAGAAATTTTGATAATCTCTACGCCACATGATTTACCTTTATTCAGACAATTATTAGGCGACGGAAGTCGATTGGGTTGTCGATTTGAATATGCCGTTCAAGAGCATCCAAATGGTTTAGCAGAAGCATTTATAATTGGAAAAGAATTCATTGGAAACGACAAAGTAGCCCTGGTTTTAGGAGATAATATTTTTTATGGAACCGGATTGTCCGATTTGCTTCAAGCCAACAATGATCCTGATGGAGGAATTATTTACGCTTATCACGTGAATGATCCGGAACGATATGGTGTAGTAGATTTTGATTCAGAAGGACATGTACTTTCGATTGAAGAAAAACCAGAACATCCTAAATCAAATTTTGCTGTTCCAGGGATTTATTTTTATGATAATGATGTAGTTGAAATTGCATCGAATATAAAACCAAGTCACCGCGGAGAAATTGAAATAACCGATGTTAATAAAGAATACCTTCGAAGAGGAAAATTAAAAGTCAGTATTCTTGATAGAGGAACCGCTTGGTTTGATACAGGAACATTTAATTCCTTAATGCAAGCATCTCAATTTGTACAAGTTATTGAAGAACGCCAAGGATTAAAAATCGGCTCTATTGAAGAAGCAGCCTATAAAATGGGCTTTATAGACGTAGAGCAATTAAAAACATTGGCGCAACCCTTATTAAAAAGCGGATACGGAACACACTTGTTAGATATTTTATAAAAATGAATTTTATACCTACAAAATTAGAAGGTTGTTTTATTATTGAACCAAATATAATCAGGGACGAAAGAGGTTATTTTATGGAAAGTTTTAATGAAAACACTTTTCAAAAAGGAATTGGAAAGCCAGTTCATTTTGTTCAAGACAACCAATCTTTTTCTACAAAAGGAGTCTTGCGCGGTTTACATTATCAAACTGCCGAACATGCTCAAGCCAAATTAGTTCGAGTTTTGCAAGGTGAAGTTTTAGATGTTGTGGTGGATATTAGATCTAATTCTGAGACTTTTGGAGAATACGTTTCTGTTGTACTTACAGGAGAAAATCAAACTCAATGTTACATTCCAAAAGGTTTTGCGCACGGATTTTTAGTATTGAGCGATACCGCAACTTTTTTCTATAAATGTGATAATTTTTACAATAAAGAAAGTGAAGGAGGAATTATTTATAATGACAAATCTGTAAATATAGATTGGCAATTCCCAACTGTGAATCTAATAATTTCTGAGAAAGATTTGATTTTACCAACAATAGAAAACGCCAAAAAAGTATGGTAGTTTTAGTAACTGGCGCCAGCGGGCAATTAGGCCAAGCCATTCAGTTTGTTGCGGAAAATTATCCTAACATCAACTTTGTTTCCTGTTCTTCTTCGGATTTAGATATTACCAATAAAGAAAATTGCAACTTCGTTTTTAATAAAGAAAATCCCGATTTTTGTATTAATACCGCTGCTTATACCGCCGTTGATAAAGCAGAATCAGAGCCAGAAAAAGCTCATTTAATAAATTGTACCGGAGCCAGAAATTTGGCAAAAGCTTGTAAAGAATTTAATGTAAAATTAATTCATATTTCTACAGATTTTGTTTTTGATGGTTCGAAAAATAAGCCATACAACGAAACAGATTTACCCAATCCAAAAGGAGTTTACGGAAAAACAAAATTAGAAGGCGAAATAGCAATTCAAGAAGTGTTTGACGCTTATTATATCATTAGAACATCTTGGGTTTATTCACAATTTGGTAAAAATTTTATGAAAACAATGTTGAGATTGGCTTCCGAAAGAACGTCGCTGAGTGTTGTAAGGGACCAAATCGGAACACCTACAAATGCCGTTGATTTAGCAAATGCTATTTTGAAAATAGTTGAAAGTAAAACAAATAATCAATTCGGCATTTACAATTTTAGCAATGAAGGACAATGCAGTTGGTTTGATTTTGCAAAGAAAATATTTGAAATTAATCAAGTCAAAATTGATGTAACACCCATTCCAACAACACAATTTCCAACACCAGCGGAAAGACCAAAATACAGTGTTTTAGATAAAACTAAGATTCAAAGTGTTTTTGGCGTTGAGATTAAAAGTTGGGAGGAAAGTTTTCGAGCGGGAGTGATTTAAATTTAAAAATAATGAAAAATCCCTTCTTATCTTTTGTTTTGCATTGTAGTTAAATGGCGGGTTTTCCGAAATTAAATCAGGAGAAAAATTAATATTTTCAGCCTCTTATAATAGGAGTGGTTTGATGGCTCAATTGGCTGAAGTTAAAATGGAAACCGAAACGATTAAAATATTCAAAAACACATTTCTGCATTTGAAGCGTATCGTTATGAGGTAATTATTTTAGTTATAACAATTATTTTTACTATTTTGGGTGTTATATTTGTTTTTTTACATTAGGTTCTTTAGCGCTTGCTCTCATTGTAATAGAATTTCTTTTCGGATTTTTGGCACTTAAAAAATTAGATGTTAAAAAAGCAAAATGGGCAAAAGTATTGTTAGGAGTATCTGTTTTGTCTTTTTTGGTTGTTGGTAAAGAAATTTTTATCAAAGATGAGGTTTAGCGGGCAAACAATTTGACGCCAAAAAGGCAGAATATAAGAAAGAAGCTCAAAAAGAATTGGAAGGATTGGAATAGTTAAATTCAAAGCTACAAAAAAAATCAGCCTAGTTAAAATTACTAGTATACTGCGCTTTGACAAGATAAAAACTACTTTTGAATCCAATTAATACTAGTTTAAAAACCCATAATCTGATTTTTACTAAATCGAAAAAAAGGCATTAAACATAAAAAAATATGAAATGTTTAAATTGATACTATTCTATTTACATAAAATAAAAGAAAATCCATTTGTTTTACAAAGTATTAAAATAATGATTTTAAGGGCCGTCGGAGTTATTACTTTGTTTGGCCTGACACTTTTTTTAACTAAAAACTATGATCCAAAAATTATAGGGCAATATGATTTTATAAGGACTTATCTATTAATTCTTGGGAGTATTTGTATTTTAGGCACTGATCAATCTATTTTATATTTCACCGGAATGTTAAAAAGCCAAAATCAATTAGGAGAATTAAAAAGAATTTATTTTAAAATGTTTTTTTTAATTTTTATAATGTCATTGCTCTGCTTAATATCTATTATGGTTGTAGGTAAAGAAACGATTTGTTTTTATTTTAACGATTCTAAATTATACGGCATAATATTAAAAGCAACATTTTTATTATTTTTTTATTGTATAACAATTTTTAACACAGAGGTGCTTAGGGCACTAGAATCAATATATATAGCTGAATTATTTAGAAACACGTTTAAATATTTATCCGTAATAATTGGTTCAATTGTTTTATTTTATATACAGGAAGAATTCTATTTGGTAGAAACTTTTTTAATTGGGTTTTTATTTTTATCAATAATTTCAACTATAATGGTGTTTTCTGTTTTTAATAAAAATGGAAATAAAAACTCAAAAAAGAGTGAAAATGAAATTTCGTACCGATTCATATTTTTAAAATCTTACCCTATTGCAATTAGCACGATGGCTATTTTTTTATTAATGAGTTTTGATGTGATTTTTTTAAAAAAATTTAAAGGAAACGAAGATGTTGCTTTCTATGCTTTGGCGGGTAAATTAATGGCCTTATTATTAGTTGTTATGAATTCAGTAAACATTACTATTTCTCCTAAAATTGCAGAACAATTTTTTTCAGAGAAAAGAGCGGAATTAAAAAAAACTATGAGAAGTAGTGCTAGAATGATATTTTTCACATCCATTCCCATAGTTTTGTTTTTTTGTTTTTTTTCCGAAAGGATTTTAGGATTTTTTGGCGAAAAATATTTAGTAGCCAAGGAGCCATTAATTATACTAATGATTGGTCAAGGAATTTGTTCTTTTTTCGGGGCCGTACAAGTTTATTTAAATATGACTGGGAGACAAAAAACGTTCCAAGTTATTCTAATTTTTGCAGTAATAATAAACTTCTTTTTAAATAAAACGCTAATTCCAATTTACGGAATGAACGGAGCTGCTTTTTCTTATGTAGTAAGTATGTTTTTATGGAATTTAGTTGTAACTATTATTGTCTATAAAAAAGATAAAATAACTGTATTTTTAACATAATTTTTATATGGCGCAAATTATAATTAAAAAAAATAAAATCTGGTTTTTTTCTTTATTTACTATTTTTTTGATAATCTCTACATTAACAATTTTCATATTACCAGATCGATATTTTAACGATACTAAAATCATAGTTTTTGATAAGTATAAAGAAATAGGATGGATAGGCAGCTATCCCTTTGCTATTATGTTTTATAATATCACAAAATTAAAGTATCTCCCATTTTTTGTAATTGCATTAATTCAATTTCCAATAACGTCTTACATTCTATATAGAATAGGGGTGCCTAAAAATTTTCATATATTCAATACTAATAATTTAGTAATGTTTGTTGCATTCTTTTTATTAGGAATCTATATGTCTATGCCCACTAAAGAGTTTATTACTTTTTTACTCTTTTCTTCAATTCCGTTTATTTTCCAATCTAAAATAACCAATAGAAAAAAAATAATTTATTCATTGATATTGATTGCTTCTTTTTCTTTTTTTAGAGCTTATTATTTATTAATTCCAATTTTTACAGTTGGGCTGTATTTAATATCTTTTATTCAATTTAAAAAGAAAGCAGTAGCTACTATTTTTTATGGATTAATAATAGCAATATTTCTTTCTTTTAGCCACGGAATTATTAAAGGAGAATTTTTATCCAAACTAACCCGTCAAGATTATGCTGAAGCACATGCAAATAATGTAAATACCATTATTATTTCTCCGATTCCTCAAGACACTTGGTATGGAGAGGCTTTTGGAATTATTTATGGGTATGTTTCAGTAAATATTCCAATAGGGCAAATATTAGGGAATTTATTAACACCACAAGTTATTGTTTTTGCTATTTGGGAACTAATCTTGTATTCTATTTTATTTATAAAGTTTTCTAGATGTTTAAAAAAGAAAAAAGAGAATATTATGGAATTTTGGGTTTTTTCTATTTTATTTTCTTATTTTATAATACAAGGAATCTTTGAACCAGACTTAGGCACCTCAATACGTCATAAAATAGGATTTTTACCAATTATATATTATGCAATATATTATGAACATTTCAAAAGAAAAACATAGTTTTATAATAAACACATTTTTATTTTTAATAGCAAGCACCTTGATATTTAGGATGCCTTGCACCTGGGTAATAATTTTTTTTACTGTTTATTGTTTGATATCATGTAAACTAATGTCATTTCCTAAAGAGGTGTTGAAATATATTTTAATAATAGCAATCCCATTGCTATTAGAAATTATTTATTTCTGGAATAACGATGATTTCTATTTAGGCATAAAGGCGTTAGAAAAATCTACTACTTTATTATTATTTCCCGCTTTTATAATCGGTAACCAAAAATATATTAAGTTTTACTCATTGTTAAAAGCTTATTCTGTGACAACGACATTAATATTGCTACTGTTTTTAATCAGGTATTATTTTGAATATAATCAATTCTTTCTAAGCTTTTATTACGGAATGAATATGTGGCAAATGGGCTATCATTTCGCCAATACTATTGGAATTCATGCCCCGGCATTAAATATGCATTTAGCATTTGCTTCAATTTGTAATTTTTATTTTGCCATATTTATATTAAAAAACAAACGCTTTTTAGTAAAAACACTTCATTTGCTACTGTTTGTAATATCTTTTATTTTGCTATTAATAATCAATACGCGAATTGCTTTGCTAGTTAGTATTTTAGGCTATCTACTCGTTATTATTTCGCACTTCTTAAAAAATAAAAACAAACTTCAAATACTTAAAACATTAAGTGTTTTTATTGTTTTAATTAGTTTAATTCTTGTTATTTTTATAAAAAACAATCATTTTATGAAAGAAAAATATAACAGATTAATTTTTGATAGATTTGAAATGATTGGCAAACTAGATCAAATAGAAAGTCCAGAGGTTGAAATATACAGTTCCTTAGCTACAAGACTTACAATATGGAAAACAACCGTTGACTTAGCTAAAAATCATCTTTTGTTTGGCGTTGGATCGTCAGACAGCAAGAAGGAATTGTTTAAATATTATAAGCAAACCAATCAAATTTTTTTATCGAAGTACCAGTTACCGGTTCATAATCAATATCTTGACTTTTTACTCAAATTTGGAATTTTGGGTATAATTGGAGCTTTTTTGTATATAGGGTTTATAGGGTTTATAGGATATAAATTAAAAAATGTTATTATGATTACATTTTTTTTATTGTTTTTTATTTCTAATCTAACAGATGATTTTTTAATTCGGTTCGATGGAATTGTTTTTAGTGGTTTTTGGATTTCAGTGTTCACGGCTCATTATTTAAAAACTAAAAAAGAAAATTTGATTTTATTGTGAAATTTTTCTTTCGTCTTTTTTAAATATAAGGCCCGGCAATAACTCCCCTACTTCCGGAAATTGCTGTAAAACTTCAACAGAGACATTCTCATCTACATAATCAGGTCCCGCAGGCATTTTTTTCAAATAATTATCAGTAGCTTCTACGGAATTTGTTCTCCACCTACACCCCTCTTTAATTAAATACCATTGTCCGGTAGTTGCTTTAACGATTTTACCTTCATAACGATCATAATCAGAAACATCTACTACTATTGATTTTGAAGCCTCTGACGCAGACAATTCCTTTATTTCGGGGTCCTTAGATTCTTTTTTTTCTCCACAAGAAAATGAAGACGCCAATAAAATAATTGCAGTTAATAATGATAATTTTTTCATGAAAAAAGTAGATTAAATTAATAATTCATCAAATATCCGTTTTTTTTAAAAAAAATCAAAATTTCCGGAATGAAAATGGAGCTTATATAATTATATTTGACCATTAAAAAAATCTCATGTATTTAAAAAAAATCAAAATTGCACATATATTACACTCGGTGGGAGGCGTAGATATTTATGTAAGATTTGTTTTAGACAATATTGACAACTGTAAATTTTGTAGTGTAGTTTTACACGGTAAACACGATACCAACCACCCCTTTTTGGACAAAGACAAAGAACCTGTAAAGGCATACAGGACATCAATTGTAAGAGATATATCTTTTATTAAGGACTTGAAAGCAATTTTTGAAATTTATAATATATTAAAAAAAGAAAGACCGGATATTATTCATGCCCATAGTGCCAAAGGAGGAATTATAGGAAGAATTGTTGGAAGATTACTTAATATTAAAGTAATTCATACCCCCAACGCATTTTCATATTTAAGTGCTGAAACTAAAATAAAAAGGAAAATATTTCTATTATTAGAAATGTTTTTTTCGAAAGGTTATGGATTATTATTGGCAACCTCTAATTCAGAATTAAATAGGGGCTTGAATGAGGTAAAATTTGACCCTAAAAACGCCTTTTATTTAAACAACTCTATTAATTCTATTAATAGCATCCCTAATTTATCTATTCCAAGAACGTGGCCAAAAGAATACATTTGTACCGTTGGAAGGCCCTCCTATCAAAAAAACATTGAATTAATGATTAATATTTTAGAAAAAATCAATGAATTTAAGGAGGTTCATCTAGTGATTATGGGCGTTGGTCCTGTATCCTATAGATTGTCTAATGTGCAAGATTTAATTAAAAAGAAAAATCTTGAGGAAAAGATTACATTAATTAATTGGACCAATAGAGACAATATATTGAATATAATTAATGATTCAAGATTTTATATTTCAACTGCTCGTTATGAAGGCATGCCTTATTCGATAATTGAAAGTTTAGCGCTTTCTAAACCGTGTTTAGTTTCAAACTGTGACGGGAATGTTGACTTAATTAAAGATGGATTTAATGGATTTATTGTTTCGGATGAGAATATTGATACTTTTGTAGAGAAAGCGCTTTACCTTTTATCTGATGAAAATGCATTAAAACAATTTTCTAATAACGCTTTTACTTCCTTTAATGAAGATTACAATATTTCTAAAAATATTATAAAATTAGAAGAGTTTTATAAACAATACTCAATAAATAATTAATAATAGAAAATTAAATGAATCAAAAATTAATCAATATAATTCAAAAAGAAAAGTTTCACCCTGGCTTTCTGGGTTTTTTCATAAATCACAACTTCTTAATTAGAAGACAAATACGAAAATCCATTTTAAAGCACTCTAATTTGCTTAATGGGTCCATGATTGATTTTGGATGCGGAACCAAACCATACAAAGAATTCTTTTCTAATTGTGATGAATATATTGGTGTAGATTATAAAATAGAAGGAAGAGAAGAAAAACAAAAAGAGGTAGATTTTTTTTATGACGGCAAAACAATTCCTTTTGAAAACAACCGATTTGATTCACTTTTAAGCACCGAGGTCCTAGAACATGTGTTTAATATAGACGAATTGTTACTAGAATTCAATAGAATTTTAAAAACAGGAGGAAAAGCAATAATTACAACGCCATTTATGTGGGAGGAGCATGAAATGCCCTATGATTACGCCCGATATACTACACCGGCACTCCAAAATTTATACTTAAAAAACGGGTTTGAAATAATTCACAACTTTAAAACAGGTAATAATATAGAAGTTATTTATCAATTTAAAATTAACTATATAAAAAACATTCTTCCTGAAAATAAAGTTATAAAACATATTGTTTTATTTCCATTCATTTCCATTTATAACTTTGCAGGAGTTTTGTTAAGTTTTATTTTACCAAAAGACGAAACTGCTTATTTCAACAACGTTTTTATTTTGAAGAAAATCAAAAACCTGTCAGTCAATAAAAAATAAATGCATAAGGGACATTTTTTGAAATACATCACTATATTGCCAATGTGAAAAAGGTTAAATTATATAACTTATTTAATGACAACCAAATTTAAAGCATCAATTTATTTTATTATTCGTGAAAAGGGAATATTTACATAATATTTAAGAAATTTTTACGTTTCTAATGTATTCAAATAGAAAAAATGAAAAGAATTTTAATTACCGGAGCTGCGGGTTTTTTAGGCTCCCATTTATGTGATCGTTTTATTAAAGAAGGGTATCAAGTTATAGGAATGGACAACCTAATAACTGGAGATTTAAGAAACATCGAACACCTTTTTAAACTCGAACATTTTGAATTTTACCACCACGACATCACTAAATTTGTTCATATACCAGGAGAATTACATTATATTTTACACTTCGCTTCACCGGCAAGCCCAATAGATTATTTAAAAATCCCAATTCAAACCTTAAAAGTAGGCTCCTTAGGAACCCACAATCTTTTAGGTTTAGCACGTGTTAAAAATGCGAGAATTCTTATTGCATCCACTTCAGAAGTTTATGGAGATCCATTGATACACCCTCAAACAGAAGAATATTATGGGAATGTAAATACGATAGGCCCAAGAGGCGTGTATGATGAAGCCAAACGGTTTCAAGAATCAATTACGATGGCCTACCATACTTTTCACGGAGTGGAAACCAGAATAGTGAGAATTTTTAACACCTATGGCCCTAGAATGCGATTGAATGACGGCAGAGTTATTCCTGCATTTATTGGTCAAGCGCTTAGGGGAGAAGATTTAACCATTTTTGGAGATGGAATGCAAACCCGATCCTTTTGTTATGTGGACGACCAAGTAGAGGGCATTTTTAGGTTATTACATTCCGATTATGTATTTCCTGTTAACATTGGAAATCCAGACGAAATTACTATTAAAGATTTTGCAGATGAAATCATTAAATTAACAGGAACCAATCAAAAAGTAGTGTACCACCCCTTACCAATTAATGATCCATTACAACGTCAACCAGACATCACAAAGGCAAAAAAATTATTAGGCTGGGAGGCAAAAATAACTAGGGAAGTTGGAATGAAAATTACTTACGAGTATTTCAAATCACTTTCAAAAGAGGAGCTATTAAAAGAAGAGCATAAAGATTTTTCCGGATATATTAAATAAATATGACTGCTGCACAATCAGGAAGATACTCGAAATATATACGACCAATAAGCATAGTTTCTGACTTATTGGTTATCACGATTTTTGGACTTTATTTTTTTAAAGGGCTTAACCTCGTTTATAGTAGTTATATAGGTTATTTATTAATTTCGTGGGTCGCAATAGCGGTATTAATAAAATTTTATGAGGTTTTTAGATTTACAACTCCGGTAGAAATTATAGCTAAAATCGTAAAGCAGATAGCTTTATTTACCCTAATAACAATAGCTTTTTTCCCGTTTTCCAAAAAAGTTATTTTTAGCGGAAATGCAATTTTATTGTATATAATTTCATGTACTTTATTAATAACAATATTAAAATTTCTTTTGTTTTATTATTTAAAGAAATACCGCATACTCACCGGAAGCAACTATAGAAACGTTGTAATTATTGGATATGTAGACGAATCAATTCGATTGAAACAACTTTTTGAATCAAGGAATGATTATGGCTATCGGTTTTTAGGCTATTTTTCAAATAAAAAGAAAAATGACGATATAATAGGGGATATCGAATATTTAAAAATATTTGTAATTGAAAATAAAGTAGATGAAATATACTGCTCTTTAGGCGAAATGTCTAATGAACAATTGGCAGATATTGTTGAATTTTCAGACAGAAACAGTATAATTATTAAATTTATTCCCGGTACAAAAGAGATTTATTCTAAAAAATTAAAAATCAATTATTACGAAATGTTCCCTGTATTATCAATGCAAAAAACGATACTACATGACCCAATAATAAAAGTAATTAAAAGAATTTTTGATGTAATTTTCGCTTTTTTTGTAATTATTTTCTTGTTATCTTGGCTCATACCGCTACTAGCTGTATTAATAAAATTGGAATCAAAAGGATCTGTTTTTTTTAAGCAAGGAAGGCCCGGATTAGATGAAAAAGAGTTTTTTTGTTACAAATTTCGCTCCATGAAATTAAACGGGACAACGGAAACAGAAGCTTCTAAAAACGATCCTCGAGTTACCAAAATTGGAAAAATAATGCGAAAAACGAGTATAGATGAACTTCCTCAATTCCTCAATGTTTTAGTTGGAGACATGTCAGTAGTTGGGCCAAGGCCTCATCTTTGGTCACAAAATATGTCTTATGGAAATAAGATAAAGAAATATATGGTGAGACATTATGTCAAACCAGGAATTACAGGCCTAGCTCAAGTTAAGGGTTTTAGAGGAGAAATCGAATCAAATGAAGACATGATCAATAGAATTAAACTAGATGTTTTTTATATTGACAATTGGTCGTTATTTTTAGATTTAAAAATTATCGCTCAAACCGTTTTGAATATTTTAAAAGGAGAAAAAAAGGCATATTAATTTAAAATGATTTTTTAAAAACATTCGGAACGCCCTTTTAATTTAAATTACCCTGAAAATTTTTCGCTTTTAATACCCATTTGATTGCAAAAGAAATTATTTTTGCACTTCATAACAACCAATTACACAATGACAATTTTACTATTAGGCTCTGGAGGAAGAGAGCACGCTTTTGCATGGAAAATGCTTCAAAGCCCGCTTTGCACGAAACTTTTTGTTGCGCCTGGAAATGCAGGAACAGAAGGCATTGCTATAAATGTGAATCTAAAAATTACGGATTTCGAAGCCATTAAAATATTTGCCTTGATCGAAAAAGTAGAAATGGTAGTTGTTGGGCCAGAAGACCCTTTGGTAAAAGGGATTTTTGATTTTTTTCAAAATGACTCCGAATTAAAACATATTCCGGTTATTGGACCTTCAAAACTTGGAGCTCAATTAGAAGGAAGTAAGGAATTTGCTAAAGAATTTTTAGTAAAACACAATATTCCAACTGCGGGTTATGATAGTTTTACAAAAGAAACTGTAGAAGCTGGCTGTTCTTTTTTAGAAACATTACAACCTCCTTATGTGCTTAAAGCAGACGGATTGGCCTCAGGAAAAGGGGTTTTAATTATTCAAGAATTGGCAGAAGCCAAAGAAGAATTGAGGAATATGCTAGTCCACTCGAAATTTGGAGAAGCAAGTTCAAAAGTTGTAATTGAAGAATTTTTAGACGGAATAGAATTAAGCTGTTTTGTTTTGACGGATGGAAAAAATTATAAAATCTTACCAACCGCAAAAGATTACAAACGCATTGGAGAAGGCGATACCGGATTGAATACGGGGGGAATGGGAGCGGTTTCCCCAGTTCCTTTTGCAGACCCTGTTTTATTGAATAAAATCGAAAATCGAATCGTCAAACCGACTATTTCCGGATTAATAAAAGACGGAATTACATACAAAGGATTTGTATTTATTGGGCTAATAAATGTTAAAGGGGAACCCATTGTGATTGAATACAACGTAAGAATGGGAGATCCTGAAACAGAAGTTGTTATTCCGAGATTAAAATCTGATTTAGTGGAATTGTTTTTGGCTGTAGCCAATGAAAAACTGAATGAAAAAACGCTTGAAATTGATAGCCAAAGCGCAGCAACAATCATGGTTGTTTCTGGCGGTTATCCAGAGGAATATGTCAATGGTAAAGTAATTTCAGGAATTGAAACCGTTTCTGATGCTATTGTTTTTCATGCAGGAACCAAAACCTTGAATGGAAAAGTAGTTTCAAACGGGGGAAGGGTTTTGGCCGTAACTTCCTTTGGAAATGATTTTCAAGACGCCATAAAAAAATCTTATCAAAACATAGACAAGCTACATTTTGATAAGATGTATTTTAGAAAAGATATTGGCTTCGATTTACTTTAAGAAAGAATGTGCTGTTGTATCTTGGTTTTCCTCACCGTTGTCTTTGTGCAATTTCAATTTTTTAATCCAATAAACCATTGCGGCAGCACAAATAATAATGAAAATCCAATTAATTATATTCGCAGCGAACCAATGTTCGAGCTCCAAATTTCTTAAATAATTGTGAGGAATGAAAATAATATTTTCAAACAACCATTGTATTCCTTCAAAAAATGCTTTCATCTTTGTACAAATTATATTTACATTTACAAAAGTATAAAATATCCTTATGATAACAAGTTTTTTTAAGAAATCTACCCCAATAAATTACGCATTAATTTTTTTAATGTTCTTCTTCTTCTTTGGAGCGTATCAATTCAATCAAGTTGGGATTGTTTTTTCGATCGGGGTTTTTGTTAAAAAAATAATTATTATTGGAGTAATAGTAGCCTCTTTTTTTACCGCAAATTTTATTATAAAAAAGAATGGATTGTCTAAAGACAGTGCTTTTATGGTTTTATTTTATTTTCTGTTGCTGCTTTTTTCCCCTTCTATTGTGAATAATTTAGACGTAATAGTTTCTAACTTTTTTATCATTTTAGCGTTAAGAAGATTAATTTCTTTACAATCTCCAAAATTACCAAAAGAAAAAATATTTGATGCTTCTTTATGGATTTTTGCAGCTACTTTGTTTCATTTTTGGAGTATTCTCTTTATAATTTTAGTATTTATAAGTATTCTTTTTCATACCGCAAGAGATTATCGGACTTGGGCTTTACCTTTTATCGCTTTTTTTGCGTCAAGTATGATTTTTATTTTGATTGATTTGACACTTCATAAAGACATCGTCAAGAACTTAATAGCAAACACTTCAAGGGACTTTGAAATTAATTATTTTGTGAATAATTATAATAATCTTGCCTTATCATTGTTTGCAACAATTTCTTTATATTTTACGGTTTATCTGGTATTTACCATTTCAAACCGACCAATTATTTTACATTCGTCCTACAAGAAAATTGTCGCTGCTTTTTTGATAGGGATTGCAGTTTTCCTAATTTCGCCCAATAAAAGCAATGATATTTTGATTTTTACCTTTGCGCCATTGGCATTTATGATTACGCTTTTCACCGAAACACCACATTCAAAAGTGAAACGAGAACTAACAATTGCAATTGTAATTACATGTAGCTTTTTTGCCTTTTTCTCCCAATTATAGTTTGTTTCCAAAAGCCAAATCTCCCGCATCACCAAGTCCAGGAACGATGTATTTTTTTTCGTTTAGCTCGTCGTCTATGGAAGCAATCCAAAGATGACAATGCTCGGGCAATAGCGCTTCAAGATGTGCAATTCCTTCTGGAGCGGCAATTACTACCGCAATATGAATTTCTTTTGGCGTGCCTCTTTCCATCAATTTATTAAAAACCGCTACAATTGATTGTCCTGTAGCTAGCATTGGATCTATCAAAATTAAATTGACATTATTAATATCTGAAACGGCCTGGTATTCAACCAAAATATCAAAATAACCATCATTATTCGGATGATGTCTGTAAGCGGAAATAAATCCATTTTCTGCAGTGTCAAAATAATTCAAAAAGCCATTGTGCAGCGTTAATCCCGCACGTAAAATAGAACACAAAACCAATTGATCACTTATTTCTGATGTGTTTTTTATACCAAGCGGAGTTTGAACAGCACAATTTTTAAAATGAAATTCTTTACTCAGTTCATACGCCATAATTTCGCCAATGCGTTCAATATTTCTTCTGAAGCGCATACGGTCAGCGTGAATAGTAACATCTCTAATTTGTCCAAGGAAATGATTTAGTACACTGTTTTTTTCTGATAAATGATGAATTTTCATAAAAATAGTTATAAAGTTTAAGTTTAAAGTTTCAACGTTAAAAGTATAAAAAGTATCTTTGCTTTTTAATGTATAAAGATATGTTTTCAAAATTAGCTTATTCAGTGTTTGAACAAAGTATTCGCGATTATCATCAATTTGATAATGTAGATCAACCTATTAACAATCCTTTTCCGAAAGATAAATTTGAACATTTATTGTATCATAAAAATTGGATTGATACCGTGCAATGGCATTTTGAAGATATAATTCGTGATCCAAATATTGATCCTGTAGCAGCGCTTACATTGAAAAGAAGAATTGATGTTTCGAATCAAGAACGTACCGATATGGTGGAATATACGGACAGTTATTTTCTTCAAAAATTCAGCCATGTTGTAGTAAAAGACGATGCAAAAATCAATTCTGAAAGTCCTGCTTGGGCTTTTGATAGATTGTCTATTTTAGCATTGAAAATCTATCATATGAATGAAGAGGCTACTCGTAATCGAGCTTCACAAGAACACCGTGACAAATGTCAAGCAAAGGTAAACATCCTTTTAGAACAAAGAACCGATCTTTCAACTGCAATTGATGATTTATTAAATGATATCGAAAGTGGCAATAAATTTATGAAAGTGTACAAACAAATGAAAATGTACAATGACGATGATTTGAACCCGATTTTGTATCAAAATAAGAAGTAATTGACGCGTTGAATTGTCAGAAAAAATAAAACATATAGCCGTCATAAGACTTTCCGCAATGGGAGATGTTGCCATGACGGTTCCAGTTTTACGGGCGTTTTCTGAGCAGTATCCCGAGCTAAAAATCACCATAATTTCAAGTCCTTTCTTTAAGCCATTTTTCGATGAAATTCCAAATGTTGCTTTTTTTGCATTTGATAAAAACGGAAAACATAAGGGTTTCTTGGGATTATTTCGATTATTTCAGGATTTAAGAGAACGTAATATTGACGCATTTGCCGACTTGCATAACGTTTTACGTTCTAAAGTAATCCGAACGCTATTTGCCTTGAGCGGAAAAAAAGTCGCTTTTACAGATAAAGGAAGAACCTATAAAAAGGAAGTAACTCGTGCCGAAAACAAAATTTTCAGGCAACTTCCAACTGTTTTTGAAAGACACGCAAATGTATTTCAAGTGCTTGGATTTCCCGTGGATTTATCGAATCCTACTTTTCCCGAAAAGCAAGAATTAGCTTCAGAAATTACCTCAATTGTAGGTGAAAAAACGAAGAAATGGATTGGAATCGCCCCTTTTGCACAACACGATTCCAAAGTATATCCGCTGGATTTAATGGTGCAAGTAATTGATGAATTGGCTAAAAATTCGAACTATAAAATTTTACTTTTTGGCGGTGGAAAAAAGGAAATCGAAACATTGAATTTGCTTTCAAAAGACAAAGAAAATGTAATTTCAACGGCAGGAAAACTCCAATTCAATCATGAAATTCAGCTCATCGGCAACTTAGATGTTATGCTTTCTATGGATTCTGGAAATGCACATATTGCTGCAATGTTAGGTGTAAAAACCATTACACTTTGGGGTGCCACGCATCCGTTTTTAGGGTTTTCACCGTTCCGTCAATCTTTGGAAAATGCGTTGGTTTCTGATAGAAATTTATATCCAAAACTTCCAACTTCGGTCTATGGAAATAAAAAAGTTGAAGGATATCAGGACGCCATGCGAACTATTTTACCAAAAAAAGTGATTGAAAAAATTCAGACTTCTCTAAAATAAAAAAAGTTCCCTTTTCAGAGAAGTTTCTATTATAATTCAATTGATTTTAAACATCATTATAATCCACATAAATCGTCTCGGAAGTTGGATGCGCTTGACAAGTCAAAACCAAACCGTCGGCAATTTCTTTGTCAGTAAGTATAGAATTTTTCTTCATTTCGGCAGTTCCCGAGGTAACTCTCGCCAAACAGCTGCTGCAAATTCCGCCTTGGCAAGAATAAGGTGCGTCAATTCCTTGTTTCAAAGCCGCTTCCAGAATAGTTTGCTTTTGCGACATTTCGAAAGTTATTTCGTCATCGTCAACTAAAATTGTAATTTTAGAATGACCACCCAACGATTCTTGGATTTTATTTTCAGTTGAAGAACTTGAAAAAAGCTCGAATTTTATATTTTTTTCAGCAACATTGTGTTCTTTTAAAACTGCCGAAACCGTATTTATCATTTCTTCAGGCCCGCACAAATAGAATTTCTCAAATGTCAATTCCTTGTGTTTGTTATTCAGCACAAAATTCACCGTCGATTTTTCAATTCTACCAAAAAGTTCATTTTCAACTTTCGCTTGTGTATACGAATAATGAACAAAAAAACGACCAACATATTGTGATTGCAAATCGTGTAATTCCTGATGAAAAATAGTTTCCTCAGGAGTTTTATTTCCGTAAACCAACACAAAAGTACTTTTGGGCTCACTTACTAAAACGCTTTTCGCAACAGATAAAACAGGTGTAATTCCGCTACCAGCAGCAAAAGCCGCATAATTTCTTTGACGATCTGCTTGAGGTTCAAACGTGAAATTTCCTTCCGGTTTTCCAACCTCTAACGTATCGCCCGCTTTCAATTTTGCGTTTACAAATTGTGAGAAAAGTCCGTTTTTAACAGCTTTTACCGCAATTCTCAATTCGCCACTTTCAGGTGCAGAACAGATAGAATAGGCGCGACGAATTTCTTCCCCGTCCAACGTCAACTTCAAGTTGATGTATTGTCCGGCAACGAATTTGTAGTTGGATTGTAATTCTGCAGGAACACTAAAAAGTATCGAAACCGCATCTTTGGTTTCACGTTTCACTTCCTTAATGTTCAATTTATAAAATGATGACATTGATTTTTTTTTGCAAAGATAGGAAATGAATTAGGTTTCTAAAAGTGAATGTGTTTTAAATTTTATCAAATGTCACTCATTTTATATTTAGGTGCGCCTTCGTTTAGACCATTTCGAGGCACGCAACAATCTGTTGTAAACTCGGTCGGGTTTTCCACTATAAGTACTCGCCACGCTAAAAAGCGAGGCTGTTGGCTTTTCATCAAACCCCTCAATGAAATCCTACAAAATTCGAGATTTGTTTCTCAAAAAACCGTTATAACCTTTTATAGTATCAAAAAGAAATGTAATTTTACGAGTTATATACTAAAACTAGTATTTATAAGTTTAAGAATAAAACCGTTTTACATTGAAAAACAACATACTCAAATATTTGCTCCCTCTAGCATTCTTTATTTTCTTAATAGCTTGTTCTACAAGAAAAGATACTTTTATTTCTAGGAATATTCACGCCCTTAGCGCCAAAGACAATATTTTGTACAATGGACAAATCGCACTAGATAAAGGAGTTTCAGATTTAAAAGGAACTTATAAAGACAACTTTTGGGAATTATTATCCATCGAAAGAATGCAGGTTAACAAAGGAGAATTGAACCCCGGAGAAACCAAAAACGCCAATTTTGAACGCGCCGAAACCAAAGCCACTAAAGCCATTCAAAAACATTCCATGAATATCAATGGAATTGAGAGAAATTCCCAAATGGACGAAGCCTATTTATTATTAGGAAAAACCAGATATTATGATCAGCGCTTTATCCCAGCTTTAGAAGCCTTCAATTATATTTTATACAAATCCCCAGGAAGTGACAAAATCCACGAAGCTAAAATTTGGAGAGAAAAAACCAATATGCGTCTAGAAAATGACGCATTGGCACTAAAAAATATGCAGGTTATCTTAAAAGACATAAAACTTAAAAATCAAGTCTTTGCAGATGCAAATGCTACAATTTCACAAGCATTTATGAATGTTGGGAAAAAAGACAGCGCTATAGCAAGTTTGAAATTAGCCACTCAGTTCACAAAATCAAAAGAAGAAAAAGCAAGATACAATTATATTTTAGCACAACTCTATGAAGATTTAGGATATAAAGACAGTGCTTTTGTTGCCTATCAATTTGTTATCGATATGAAAAGGAAATCGCCGAGACAATATATAATTCATGCACAAGCAAAACAAGCGCAACTTACTGGATTTGAAAATACAGATTCTATTTCTTTTCTAAAAAAATTCAATAAACTTTTGAAAGAGAGGGAAAACAGACCATTTCTTGATGTGCTTCACCATCAAATGGCTTTGTATTACGATAAAAATAAAAAATTTGAAAGTGCGAAAAAAGAATACAATAAATCTCTAAAATCAAAAACAGGGGATACTTATACGATCGCTTCCAATTATAGAAATTTAGCTGATATTTATTTCAATAAATCAAAATATCCAACTGCTGGTAAATATTTTGACAGTACTTTAGTACAATTAAATCAAAGAACACGCGAACACAGATTCATCAAAAAGAAACGAGAAAACTTAAATGATGTGATTAAATACGAAGGCATTGCGAATCGAAATGACAGTATTTTGAATGTTGTAGGGTTATCGGATTCAGAAAGAATTGCTTATTATGAAAAGCACATCATAAAACTTAAAAAAGAGGACGACCTCAAAAAAAACTTGGCCGCAGCAGTATTAGAAAAAGAAAAAAACAACCCTGATAGCAGCCAAAAAGACGTAGGAAATTTTGGAAGGAAAAGCCCACCTGATGCCAACGGAAAATCAGATATGATTCCCCCTGGTGCAATGCAAGGAGCGGTTAACTCAGGAAAAGAAAGTGATTTTTATTTCTACAATCAGAAATCTGTTGCCTACGGGAAACTTCGGTTCAAGAAAATTTGGGGCGACCGAGCATATAAAAACAACTGGCGACTATCTTCCGAAAAAGCAAATGTTGAATCTTCAGATATTGCCGACAGCAAAGAGGATAAAGAAGGGTTAGAAAAAAAAATAGACGCCAAAGTAGAAGAAAAATATACTGCGGCTTTTTATATGAAAGAGATTCCTAAAAATCAAATTATACTTGACAGCATTGCCAAACAACGCAATTTTGCCTATTTCCAATTAGGAACAATATATAAAGAAAAGTTCAAGGAATATCAGTTGGCGGCCAATAAATTAGAGCAATTATTAAAGAATAATCCCGAAGAACGATTGGTGCTTCCATCCATGTATAATTTATTTAAAATATACGAAATCATCAATAAAGTAGAGGCTTTAGCGATGAAAGAAAGAATTATTAGTCAATATCCAAATTCGAGATATGCGCAAATTTTAAGTAACACAAATCCTGAAATTGCAGGAATTGACACCCCGGAAAAGGCGTATAACAAATTGTACAAATTATACGAATCTGGAGATTACAGAATCGCATACAGTGAATTAGAAAAAGCGGTTGATCAGTATATGGGGGAAGAGTTGCTTTCTAAATTTGATTTGCTTAAGGCGAATACAATGGGGAAATTAAATGGAATTATTGAATTCAAAAAAGCGTTGAATTTTGTAGCCCTGAATTATCCAAACAGCGAAGAGGGGAAAAAAGCAGAAGCGCTACTCAAAAATAATGTTCCTTTATTAGAAAGCTTTAAATTTTATGCAGTGGCTCCAAAATCATGGAAAATTTTATTTAAAATCACGAATGATAATGAAAAAAACAATACGATCTTAATTAATAAAATTAATCTATTCGTAACCTCAAATAAGCTAGATAAATTGCATTTTTCAAATGACATTTATACGATGACAGATAACTTTATAGTAATTCATGGAATTATTTCGGAAGAATTTGCCAAAGGAATTACTGCAATTTTGAAAGATTATAAAGATTATAAAATACCACAAACACCAATTATTATTTCAAATTATAACTACCAAGTAGTTCAGATTAATAAAAACATAGAAGAATATTTGACCACACCTGTTGTGGCCCCATCGGCAATTCAAAATTCTAACAAAGTCGCTCCAATTGTTCCTTCAACGAAAGTTTTGCCAAATAATTTGGAAGCGCCAGATGCAAACCCAACAGATTTTCCAGAAAAAAATAATGGAGATATTCTGCCGCCATTAAATAAAGGAAATGGAAATCCAACACCTATTTTAGGGCAAGGAACTTTAGAAACCGATCAAATGATAAAACCTAAAAAATAATGAAAATGTTCGAAAAAAGCCCAAAATCATATACCGATCTTTTAGGAAAAACTAATAGAATTGTAGAAGGGACAATTATAAACGGCGATATAATTTCTCCTGCCGATTTTCGCCTAGACGGGAATTTGATAGGTAATTTTCAGTCGAAAGGCAAAATTGTTATCGGGCCCGCAGGTAGTATAAAAGGAGATATTATTTGTAAAAACGCCGACATCGAAGGGAAGTTTGAAGGAAAAATCCAAGTAGCAGAGATGCTTAATTTGAAATCAAAAGCAAGTATTCGCGGCGAAGTAATTTGTGGAAAATTATCGGTGGAACCAGGAGCCGATTTTAGCGCTTCATGCGTAATGAAACCAAATATAAAAAGCACAATTTCAAATGACGGACAACAAAGACCCGAAGAAACGCTATAACAACAAGTGGCTTGTGCTTATTAATATTCCAATTCAAATGGGCGCCATCATTTATATGTTTTCTTATCTTGGAAATAAATTAGATGAAAAATTTCAAAACCCCAATGCTATTTATGTCAAAATCTTGACATTGTTAGGAGTAGCCATCGCTTTTTACAACATCAACAGACAACTTAAAGACATTAATAATTCTTAAAATGAATATCAAACAATACAAGCCTATTTTTCTAGCTTCAATTATTGCGGTCATTGCGCTTCTAATTCACAAAACAATTTTTTTGCTTTTTGCGCCAAACCATTTTGAATTAGAATTTATCTATTCTTTGCCAGAACTTTACTGTCTTTTCTTTTTATTATCAGCCTTAATTCTTCTTATTTTAATTAAAATTAGCCAAATAAGCAAGACTAATGTAGGATTTATATTTTTATTTCTTACCACATTTAAAATGGGAGTGGCCTATATTTTTTTGAAGCCCATTTTGAAGCCCCATTTAGCGAATGCAAGCATAGAAAAAATTAATTTTCTTCTGATTTTCTTATTGTTTTTAACAATCGAAACATGGATTACAATCCAAATAATAAACTCAAAGAAACAATAGGGCGCTGAAACGAACATCCTTCAAAAAAAGTGTTTTTTATTCTTGCGGATTTTTAATAAAAGATGTACCTTTGCACCAAATTTCATTAAAACTAAAACCCTAGATAATCAATAGATATGGTGCTTTTTAATAAACCACTTAGATTTATAGCAGCAATTTTAATTGCCGGCCTTCCATTATTTTCTTTTTCTAATACCAGGGAGACTGCTCAACCGACTCATGAAAAACATGAAGTAGCGGCAGCCGAATCTAATAAAGTTGATGAAAAAGAAGCAATAAAAGAGCAAATAGAAGAAGTAAAAGCACATCACGTTCTTGACGGTCATGATTTTTCACTTTTTGAATATGACGGGCAACCTATAGGATTTTCTTTACCCATTATATTATGGGATAATGGTATTCAATTTTTTTCTTCGTCAAAATTCAATCACGGAGAAACAGTTGCTGAAAGTAAGGGTAATTTCTACAAATTACATCACGAAAAAATATACAAAACAGATGCCTCAGGGGCTTTAACGGAAGACGAGCATCATCATCCAACAAACGCCCAGCCACTTGATTTTTCTGTCACAAAAGGGGTTTTAACAATAATGATTGTTGCACTATTGATGTTTTTATTGTTTACTAGCTTGGCAAAATCATATGCTAAAAACGGTGGAGTTTCTTCTGGTGCGGGACGATTTTTTGAGCCAATTGTTTTATATATTCGCGATGAA
>SHWW01000021.1 GCA_009693635.1 Flavobacteriaceae bacterium | reverse complement strand
AAGAATTTTTAGAATTGACACTACAGTTTTTGAAATAAAAAAACCCTTTTCAACTTGAAAAGGGTTTGTATAATTTAGAAAAAGAAATTAGTTTTTCATAATTTTCAGGGTTTCAGTACTCCCCGAATCAGAAGTAACTTTTACTAGATATGCCCCAGATTGCAATATTGATAAATCTAAAACAATCTCATTCATGCTATTATATTTAGAATTGTATACTTGTTTTCCTAATATATCAAATACTGCTACATCACTAATTTTAATTGTATTTGCGATTAATTTCAATTCGCCAGTTGTTGGATTTGGTGAAGCTGTAATATTTAGTTTAGGATTATCAAAGCTGTTATTCGCTAAAGATGGGCCTGTATATTTGTAAATCCCTCCAACTGTTGAACTGGAAGTAAATCCTCCTGCCCATCCTGTTGTGTCATTTAAAAATGCGATGCTGGTTCTTTGAACACCTGTGTCTATTTGAGTCCAAGTAGTTCCATAATCAGTGCTAAATCCAGAATAGTAAATAGTTGTGGTTCCAACTGTAGCGGATCCAGTTCCTACTAATACGGTAGTTCCGTTAATAAATGCAAGTGATCTATAAGGCTGTGTATAGGCTACTCCAGTTGACCAAGTAGTCCCGCCATCTGTAGTTTTATGTAATTTATAGGTTGGAGCAGTTGTTGCACCAGCTCTTGCTATGCAAATTCCATAGTTTGTTCCTGCTCCCGCAGAGATTACATCACTAAAAAATAGTTGTCCTGCAGATGTAGTTGTACTAACTCCACCAAAATCAGACAGTCCAATTGGTCCATTTAGTTTTGTCCAAGTAGCCCCTAAATCACTTGTTCTGTATATTTTTCCTTTGCTAGTTACAAACCAAAAGCTGTTAACTCCAGCCGAAACATTTCCTCCATTATAACCGTACTCGCCAGAAATGATATCTGGCATTGTTGTAGTAATTGGAGACCAATTAGTTCCCCCATTGGTAGTTCTATACACCTCAAAATCAGTTGAACCAGTGGCTGGGTCACCTGCAGTAATCCCAGTAGTAGAATTGAAAAAATGAACAGTATTCATAAAAGATGCCAGATCAGTATATGCTGCAGCATTTTGTTGGCTCCATGAACTTCCACCATCGATAGTTTTCCAAACACCTCCCATACCAGCTGTTGGACTAACCGCACTAACCCATGCAGTTCTTCCACTAACAGGGCAAATATTGTTAATTTCCAAAGTGGCATTTCCTATACTAATTGTTCCATGGGCCCAGGTTGTTCCGCCATTTACTGTCAAAGCAAATTCTTGAAAATTTGCAGGCGTTGCACTACTTCCGTCGTATCCTAATGCCCAAACTGTATTGGCATCTATAATGCTAATGTTTTCAACTCCTTCAGATACGTTTGTAAAACCTGTAGCTTGAGTTGTCCATTGTGCGTTCATTCCAAAAGAGGAAATTAATAAAAAATTGAGTAATAGTTTTTTCATAATATTAATGTTAAGTTTGTATATATCTCAAAGATAGTAAATAAATACCTGAAATTTAATCAATATACAGATGAAATTACTTTTTAAAATACTGATTACTGCACTATTAGTGATGCTGATTTCTCATTTTATGAGAGGAGTTCATGTGGCAAATTTTTCAACTTCTATAATAGTAGCAATAGTTTTAGGGTTATTAAATATATTTGTAAAACCAATCTTAATCTTATTTACACTTCCCGTAACAATTTTCACTTTAGGATTTTTTCTATTGGTAATAAATGCTATTATTATTTTATTATGCACTCAAATTGTTGGTGGTTTTAGAGTAGATTCTTTTTGGACAGCCCTACTTTTCAGTGTAGTACTTTCAATTTTTCAGTCAATAATGTACGGTTTTTCAAAGGATGAAAAATAATTTACTTTCTAAAACTTCATATGAAACACCTAAAATTTCCTAGTGCTATTTCCTTTTTAATCCTATTCAGCATTGTTTTATATTCATTTGCAACAATCGGCAATAAGAGTAATTCAATAAATCCAACTTTTCAACAATCGCCATTTGCCTATTTGCCATCTTCAACTACGCATAAAATTATTAAACATACGTATTATGCGCTTTCATATAACGAAAAATACGAACAAGCAGAATGGGTTTCTTATTTTTTAAGAAGTTCCGATGAGGGAATTGGACACTTCAAAAGAACTCGATTTATTGATGATCCAAAAGTTGCTACAGAATCGGCTGCTTCAGATAATTATAAAAAATCAGGGTACGACAGAGGTCATTTGTGTGCTGCTGCAGATATGAGATTTTCTAAATCCGCCTATCATGAAACTTTTTTCACTTCCAATATTTCCCCTCAAAAACATAATTTCAATAATGGAATTTGGAAGCAACTAGAAGAAAAAACAAGATATTGGGCCCAAAAATACAACGGAATTTATGTGGTAACTGGAGGAGTTCTTCAAAAAGGATTGCCTACAATTGGTTTTGAAAAGGTTGCTATCCCTAATTATTTTTACAAAGTACTTTTTTGTAATTATAAAGGAAAGTATAAAATGGTTGCTTTTTTAATGCCGAGTGTTAAAAGTAAAGCGCCTTTAAATACGTTTGTAGTTTCTGTAGATGCAATTGAAAAAATGACAGGAATTGATTTTTTCCCTCAATTGAATGACGCTATTGAAAATGATTTAGAACGAAAAAGCGATTACAAAGCGTGGGCATTTTAATAAAAAGCACTTCTACCATTCATTCACTTTATTGGCATCCATTTTTAGAAAGATAAATAATAAAATGGTGAATCCCCAAAGTCCCGAACCCCCATAAGAAAAGAAGGGAAGCGGAACCCCAATAGTTGGAAAGATACCTGCAACCATGGCAATATTGACAAAGAAATGGATGAATAATATTCCCGCAACACATTGCCCATAAACCCTACTGAATTTTGTTTTTTGCCTTTCAGCGAGGTAGATTACCCTCAAAAATAATCCTAAAAATAACCCAATTACTATAAGAGAACCGAGGAATCCCCATTCTTCGCCAACAGTTGTAAAAATATAATCGGTGTGTTGTTCAGGAACAAATCCGCCTTTAGTTTGTGTGCCCTCAAGGAATCCTTTTCCAAACCAACCTCCAGAACCAATAGCAATTTCTGACTGATTTGTATTATAACCGATTCCTTTCATATCAACTTCTTTACCTAATAAAATATTGAAACGGTCTCTGTGGTGTTGTTTAAAAACGTTGTCAAAAACATAACTTACGGAAAATACAAATCCAGAAATCATTACAAATATTAAGGCACTTGCGATAATATTTCTATTTCCTATTCTGTTTTTAATATAAGTGATACAAATTACAATTAAAGCCATTAAAGCTACTGCCCAAGGTTCAAAAACAAGTGATAATATAAATAATATAATTGCAATAAATCCTGTCCAAACATACCATGAAGGCAATCCTTCTCTGTATAAAACAAGTATGAAAACACTAAAAATCAATGCACTTCCCGGATCTGGTTGTGGTAATATTAGAATTACTGGAAGAAAAATTATAACTAAAGCCTGAATTTGCCTATTTAGATCTTTCAAATTGACTTGAACATCACTCAAATATTTTGCCAAGGCTAATGCTGTTGCTGCTTTTGCAAATTCTGACGGTTGAATAGTGAAACTTCCTATAGCATACCAACACCTTTGACCTGCAATCGTTTTCCCTGCAACAAATAATCCTGCTAATAAAACTAAAGCAACGCCAAAAATGACACTAGAATATTTTTCGTAAAACTTTCCGTCGATTGCCAAAATTATAAATACAAGAGGAATTGTAAAGAAAATAAATAACATTTGTTTTCCATAAATCTGACTGAAATCGAATAAAGAAGCATCTTCAACAGAAGAAGAAAGAGAAGACGAATAAATGTTCAACCAACCTAATATTACTAAAATAATATAGATAGTTACACTAATCCAATCTAAGTTACTCGTTACACTTTGGTTTTTCATCTTTATTTGCTATTCTATTCAGAAATTAGTTTTCTATATTTTCTTCAGTATTTGTTCCGGTTTTTGGAATCAAAAGAGAATCTACACTTGATTTGAAATATTTATCGTATTCGCTTAGCAAACTTACTTCAAACATTCTTTTTTCTAAATCGGTACGGGATATTTTCCCTTTTAGATATTTTTCAATCATTAATACAGCAATTGGCCCTGCATTTCTAGCTCCATAATATCCGTTTTCTACAAGGACAGCTATAGCTATTCTAGGACGATCCTTTGGAGCAAAAGCAACAAAAATAGAGTGATCTTGAAGTTTGGTTCTTTTACCATTTATTTTAGCAAAATTTTCAGCTGTTCCGGTTTTTCCACAAATATCAATTCCTTTTACCTGAAGTGCATTTCCAGTTCCTCCAGGATAATTAAATACTCCAAACAACCCTTCAATAATCGGGTCAAAATATTTTATGTCAACAGTTGTTTGGTGTTTTATTCTAAATTTGGGATCTATTAGTTCCCCTTTTATTTTCTTTATGATGTGAGGGGTATAATAATAACCTCTATTGGCAACAGTAGCCATCATATTTGCCAATTGAATTGGGGTCATCAATACTTCTCCTTGCCCAATTGCATTAGAAACTATTGTTTTACTGTCCCAATGCCATCCCGGATACATTCTGTTATAGGTTTTACCAGTTGGAACTTTTCCTTTTTTCCCTGTTGGTAAATCGTAGCCCATAAATTGGCCCAAGCCAAAACTTTTTACGTGATTACTCCAAATATTTACTGCCGATTCGGGTCTTACATATTTATTAACAATTTTCATGTACACATTTCCGAAATAAGAATTACAAGACAGGGCAATTCCATTGAACAATTGATGTGGCCCTGAACCATGGCATTTCATGAATCTCCCCCGGGCATAACTAAATCCATGGTTACACATGAAAGTGGTTTGTTCGTTGATTACCTTTTCTTGTAAACCTATTAATCCTGTAAGAATTTTAAAAGGAGAGCCAGGAGGAAATTCTCCTAATAAGCCCCTGTCGAATAAAGGTTTGGCAATGGAATCATTGTATAATTTTGTATAATTTCTTGAACGTTGTCTGCCAACTAACAAAGCTGGATCATAAGAAGGCGCGGTTACCAATGCTAATATCTCTCCTGTTGAAGGTTCGATAGCGACAATTCCACCACGTTTATTAATCATTAATTCTTCCCCATATTTTTGTAATTCTGCCGAAATAGACAAGTTAATATCTTCACCCTGAACAGCAATAGTATCGTATTTTCCTTCTTTATAGGAACCAATTTCTCTGTTAAACTTGTCCTTTTGAATATATTTTACTCCTTTTACTCCTCGTAATGTGATTTCGTAACTTTCTTCAACACCTTGTTTTCCAATAAAATCACCACTATTGTAGTATGGATTTTTTGCAACTTCTTTTTCACTTACTTGTGTTATAGACCCGAAAACATTTGCGCCAGCTGAAATTTGATAATCTCTTAAAGAACGTTTTTGAATATAGAATCCTTCAAATTTTCGTATTTTTTCTTGAAAGGCAGCATATTCTAACTTATTCAATTGTGGTAAAAAAACTGATGGAAGTCTTGGACTGTAAATTTTTGCCTTTGCCATTCTTTCTGAAAAATACTCTTTTGTAATATTTAATAAAAGACAAAATTCAGTGGTATCAATTTTTTTTAAATCACGTGGAATTACCATTATATCGTAAGATGGCTGATTGGCGACCAATAATTTTCCGTATCGGTCATAAATATAGCCTCTTTCAGGATAATCATATTTTATTTTTATAGCATTATTTTCTGATTTTAACTTAAAGGTATCATTAACAACTTGAAGATAAAAAATACGCACTAAAAGCAATGAAGTCACAACAATAATGATAATTGGAAGTAACGCTTTTCTCATCTTCGACTTGGTTTAAAAATATAGATTATTACGATGCAAATTAGCAATGTAAATAGGGTTCCAATAATAGTTCTAAGTAAAATATCCCAAAGTGAACTTAATTGAAAAATTTCTAATATAAATAGCGAAAAATGATGAATAATTAGAGCAAGTAACAAAAATGAAAATCGTTCTGGCGTTAGTACATCGTTTATTCTAACAGTTTGATACTCATAGCTTAATCCAAAGGAGAACTTAAATATATAAGGTCTTGAATATGCTAATATTAAACATGATGCTGCATGAACACCCCCAGAATTACTGAATAAATCTATTGTTATTCCTAATAAAAAACTTGAAATAATGAGCATTGGTTTATTCCCATTCACAGGATATAAAATTATAAATAAGATATATGGAAAAGGGTTTAAATAGCCAAATAAATCAATATTATTGAATATAACAATCTGTGCGGTAAGCAACAGGAAAAACCGAACGAAGTTCATTAATACCGCGCTATTCATTTTTAGTTTGATTTTCTAAGTTAATAATTTCCTCACGGTCTTTGCTTTTTATGATATAAACATGTCCTAGATTAGTCATGTCATTAAATAGCTTAACATTAAGTGTATAGTAATTGGTTTGATTGTCGATATATATTTTATCGATAGTACCAATATTGATATTTTCCGGAAAAATTACTGATTGACCTCCGGTAACTATGGTGTCTCCTTTTCTAATTGCTGCTAATCTTGGCACGTCAATTAATTGAACAAATCCAGTGCTTTTTCCATCCCAAATTAGAGAGCCAAAATGATTGGTTTTCTTAATTTTAGCGTTTATCTGAGATTTTCTATTTAAGATGCTCACAATTGTAGCATACTTTTCAGAGGTTTTATCTATAATTCCAATTATTCCTAAACTATTTATTACGCCCATATCTGGTTTAATACCTTCTCTTTCTCCGCCTTTTATCGTAATGTAATTTTCATAAACATTGTAGGAATTATGAATCACTTTTGAAAAGATTAAATTTACTTTGCCCACTCCTTCTATACTATCAACACTTGGAACTAAAGAGGAATCTTTTATATTAAATAACTGGCTTTTCAAACGAGCATTCTCGTTTGCTAAAATTTCGTTTTGAGTCTGCAAATTTAGGTATTCACTTACTCGATTGATGCGTTCATATACACCACCACTAAGGAAATTGGCAGATGAAATAACTTTGCTTCTTTGAAAAGAATGCGATTGAATTGTTAAGATTAAAGAAACTAACAAAAGCAGTAAAAACAGCAAGCGATTACTGTTTTTAAATATAAAATTAAATATTTGCTGCATCTATTATGCGTATTATTTTATTAAAATACTTCTAAATCTCGGAATGTCTTTCAACGCCATTCCAGTTCCACGAACAACCGCTCTTAAAGGATCTTCAGCAATATAGACTGGCAAATCTGTTTTTTGAGAAATTCTTTTATCCAAACCGCGCAACATAGAACCACCACCTGCAAGATAAATACCCGTGTTGTAAATATCAGCTGCTAATTCTGGTGGCGTTTGAGATAAAGTTTCCATTACCGCATCTTCAATTCTTTGAATCGATTTGTCTAATGCTTTTGCAATTTCTCTATAAGAAACAACTACTTGTTTTGGTTTTCCAGTTAATAAATCACGACCTTGAACAGAATAGTCATCTGGAGGAGTTTCTAAATCTTCTATTGCAGCACCAATTTCAATTTTTATTTTTTCAGCTGTACTTTCTCCAACAAATAAGTTGTGTTGTGTACGCATATAATATATAATATCATTTGTAAATACATCACCTGCAATTTTTACAGATTTGTCGCAAACAATTCCTCCAAGTGCAATTACTGCAATTTCAGTTGTTCCACCACCGATGTCAACAATCATATTTCCTTTTGGTTGCATAATATCAATTCCAATTCCAATAGCCGCAGCCATTGGCTCGTGAATTAAGTATACTTCTTTACCATTTACTCTTTCACAAGATTCTTTAACAGCGCGCATTTCAACTTCTGTAATTCCAGATGGAATACAAACAACCATGCGAAGCGCGGGTGTGAACATTCTTTTTTTCAGCGCAGGAATACTTTTGATAAACATACTTATCATTTTTTCCGATGCATCAAAATCTGCAATAACTCCGTCCTTTAGAGGACGAATGGTTTTTATATTTTCATGGGTTTTTCCTTGCATCAAATTTGCTTCTTTTCCAACAGCAATAATTTTGCCTGAAATTCGATCACGAGCAACAATAGATGGAGAATCAATAACAACTTTATCGTTGTGAATGATTAATGTGTTTGCGGTACCAAGGTCTATTGCGATATCCTCAGTCATGAAATCAAAAAATCCCATATGTCTTTTAAGAGTTTAGTTATATTTAAAAAAAGATTATTTACAAAGTTAAACAAATTAATGTTTAAAATGACGTGTTCCTGTAAATACCATTGCAACTTTATTCTCATTGCAATAATTTATGCTTAATTCATCTTTTATAGAACCCCCAGGTTGAATAACAGCGCTGATTCCAGCATGTTTTGCGATTTCCACACAATCAGGAAAAGGGAAAAAAGCATCGCTTGCCATTACGGCGCCATTCAAATCAAAACCAAATGTAGTTGCTTTTTCAATTGCTTGTTTCAATGCGTCAACTCTTGAGGTTTGACCAGTACCTGATGAGATTAAGGTGCCATTTTTTGCAAAAACAATCGTATTTGATTTTGTGTTTTTACAAATTTTAGAAGCAAATATTAAATCTTCAATTTCTTGAGAAGTTGGTGCTATAATAGTAACGGTTTTTAAATCAGATTTAGTATCTGTAATGTAATTTTTATCTTGTACCAAAAGACCATTCAAGCAAGTTCGAACTTGTTTTTTTGGTAATTCAACTTCATTTTGAACTAAAATAATTCTGTTTTTCTTTTGTTCCAAAATTGCAATCGCTTCTTCATCATAACTTGGCGCAATTACCACTTCGCAAAATAAGGAATTAATTTCATTTGCTGTAGCAACATCAATTTTTCCGTTAGCAATTAAAACACCACCAAAAGCTGAAGTTGCATCACATGCTAATGCAGCTAAATAGGCTTCTTTCATTGTGTTTTTTGTAGCTAATCCACAAGCATTATTGTGTTTTAAAATCGCAAATGTTGGACTTTCCCCTTTAAATTCTATTATCAAATTTACTGCAGCATCTGTATCTAATAAATTGTTATAGGACAATTCTTTTCCGTGTAATTTAGTAAACATAGCATCAAAATCTCCAAAGAAATAGCCTTTTTGATGTGGATTTTCTCCATATCTTAACACTTGACCCTTGGCAATACTTTCTTTATAATAGGTTTCATCTTTATTGAAATAATTAAAAATAGCTGTATCATAATGAGAGGAAACGTGGAATGCTTTTGTAGCAAATAGTTTTCTATCTTCTAATGTAGTTGCGCCATTTTGATTGGTAATTAAATCTAAAAGTTGGCTGTATTCATTAACTGATGCAACAATTACAGTGTCTTTGAAATTTTTTGCTGCAGCACGAATTAACGAAATACCGCCAATGTCAATTTTCTCAATACTATCTGCTTCAGAAGCGCCCGAGGCAACCGTGTTTTCAAAGGGATATAAGTCAACAATTACCAAATCAATCTGTGGAATATTAAATTCTTCCATTTGTTGCACATCGCTTTTATTGTCCTGACGGTTTAAAATTCCACCGAAAATTTTTGGGTGCAATGTTTTTACTCGACCACCAAGAATGGACGGGTAAGAAGTTACATCTTCAACAGGAACTACTGGAATCCCTAGGTTTTTTATATAATCTTCCGTCCCTCCAGTGGAATAAAGCGTTACATTTTGTTCGTGTAATTTTCTTACGATTGGCTCTAATCCGTCTTTTGAAAAAACCGAAATTAAGGCAGATTGAATTGTTTTTGCAGTGTTCATTGTGTAGTTAGATTTAAAAGTGTAAAAATAGTTTTTTTATTATATTTATAGGTAATTTACTTATTAGAAAACAACAACGTAATTGTAAATTTACTCTTTCGTTTTTTCGTGAATCATGAGCACTTATAATTTATCACTTAATAATTACTTACATTAGGATATTGAGAAAAAAATATGGAATTTTACACTATATAAATACACACGATATGATTGTTTATCTGCGTTTGCTGAAAGAGAGTTTTAGTTTTGCTATGAATGCTTTGAGAAACAACAAATTACGAACTTTACTTTCGTTATTAGGGGTTACAATAGGTATTTTTTCAATTATTGCGGTGCTTGCTGCAGTGGACTCTTTAGATAGAAAAATCAAAAAAGATTTGAGCAGTTTAGATAAAAACACGATATATTTAATGCGATTTACTTTCGGGCCTTCCGAAATTCCACAATGGAAAAGGGAGCAGTTTCCAAATGTAAAATATGATGAATATGAGTATTTAAAATCTTCAGTAAATAACACAAAAGAAATGTGTTATCAAATGTTTGCCGCAAGCCAATCCCTAAAATATGAAGCTAACATAGTTAGTGATGTAAATGTGGTTCCAGTTTCACATCAATTTATTGATATACAAGGGTTAGAATTTCAAGAAGGCCGATTTTATAATGAATCAGAAGCCAATTCTGGCGCAGCTTTGGTTGTATTGGGGAATGAAGTGGCAGAAGGGCTATTTGAAGGAACTGATCCAATAGGTAAAAAAGTTCGTTTGTACGGTCAAAAATTTACGGTTGTTGGGGTTTTGAAAAAACAAGGCGCAGGAATGTTTGGCGATAATAATGATACTTCAGTTTATTTGCCTGTCAATTTTATTAGAAGGTTGTATGGCGATAATAATGATGCTATGACACCAGTAATTCTAATCAAGCCAGAAAAAGGTACAGATATGGAAGCTTATAAAGCAGAACTTACCCAAAAACTTAGAAATTACCGAGGTATGAAAACAGGTGAAATTGATAATTTTTTCATCAATGTTTTATCAGGGTTTACTGATTTGATAGACGGGATTATTTCTAAAATGAATCTCGTAGGTTGGATTATAAGTGGATTTTCATTGTTAGTGGGCGGTTTCGGAATTGCCAATATTATGTTTGTTTCAGTAAAAGAACGAACTAATTTAATTGGAATTCAAAAATCGTTAGGGGCAAAAAATCGTTTTATCTTATTTCAATTTTTATTTGAAGCAGTTATTTTATCTGTAATTGGAGGTTTAATCGGTCTTATTTTAGTTTGGTTGATTTCAATTATTTTATCCAATGTCTTGGATTTTGAATTTGTTTTAGGAATTGGAAATGTACTTTTAGGAACAGGATTGGCCGCGGTGATAGGATTAATTTCAGGAATTTTGCCCGCCATTTCAGCATCAAAATTAGATCCCGTGGAAGCCATTAGAACGGGAATATAGAGCTTTAAAATTCCAGTTTACATCATAAAAAAACATAAAGCATAACTTTGTGTTTTTTGTGTCTTTGTGGTAAAAAAAGCTATCTCACATTTATATTCTGAATCAAATCTATATATAAATTAATTTTATCTTTCAATTCTTTTCTTGGGGTAATAAAATCTAGGAACCCATGTTCTAAAACAAATTCGGCAGTTTGAAATCCTTCAGGCAAATCTTTTCCAGTGGTATCTCTCACCACTCTTGGTCCTGCAAATCCAATTAAAGCGCCTGGTTCAGAAATATTAATATCGCCCAACATTGCATAAGAAGCAGTAGTTCCACCCGTAGTTGGATCGGTACATAATGAAATATATGGAATTCCAGCATCGGCTAATTGCGCTAATTTTGCTGATGTTTTTGCCAATTGCATTAATGAATAAGCAGCTTCCATCATTCTTGCTCCTCCTGATTTTGAAATCATTACAAAAGGAATTTTATTTTTGATTGAATGATCAATTCCACGAGCAATTTTTTCTCCCACAACAGCTCCCATGGAACCACCAATAAAAGCAAAATCCATACAGCAAACCACCAAGTCTTTTCCTTTTGATTTTCCTACTCCAGTTCGAACCGCATCTTTCAATTTGGTTTTTTCCATAGCGTCTTTCAATCGATCAGCATATTTTTTGGTATCCACAAAATGCAACGGGTCTTTTGACGTCATTTTAGCATCAAGTTCCTTGAATTCGTTGTTGTCGAATAAAATTTCGAAATATTCTTTACTACCAATTCTTACGTGAAAATCATCTTCTGGGCTTACCCAAAGGTTTCTCGCTAACTCATCGGCATCAATAATTTTGCCTGTTGGGGATTTATACCACAATCCTTTAGGAACATCTTTTTTGTCCTCGGTTGCCGTAGTAATTCCTTTTTCTGTTCTTTTAAACCAAGCCATAATTTATGTTTTTGTTAATGGTTGATGGTTGTTGGTTGATGGTAATCGGATTGAACCGACAACTAATAACCGACAACTTACAACTATAAAGTGTTCACGTTATTCAAATCGGCGAAAGCTTGTTCTAATCGCGCAACGAATGTCATTTCTCCTTCACGAACCCATTTTCTTGGGTCGTAGTATTTTTTATTTGGTTGTTCCGAACCTTCGGGATTTCCGATTTGAGTTTTCAAATAATCAATATTTTTAACCATATAATCACGAATTCCTTCTGTGTATGCAAATTGTAAATCGGTATCAATATTCATTTTCACAACTCCATAACCTATAGCTTCTCTAATTTCTTCAACTGTTGATCCGGAACCTCCGTGAAATACAAAATCAACTGGGTTTTTCCCTGTTTTGAATTTTTCTTGCACATAGTCTTGTGAATTTTTCAAGATTTTAGGTGTCAATTTCACATTTCCTGGTTTGTAAACTCCGTGAACATTTCCAAAAGAGGCCGCAATTGTAAAACGAGGGCTTACTTTCAATAATTCTTCATAAGCATAAGAAACTTCTGAAGGTTGTGTGTATAATTTAGAACTATCTAAATCTGAGTTGTCAACTCCATCTTCTTCGCCACCTGTAATTCCAAGTTCGATTTCCAACGTCATTCCCATTTTGCTCATTCTTGCCAAATAGGTTTTACAAATTTCAATGTTTTCTTCAATTGGTTCTTCGGATAAATCAATCATATGAGAACTATAAAGTGGTTTTCCAGTTTCAGCAAAATGAATTTCACTTGCGGCCAATAAACCATCAATCCAAGGTAATAATTTTTTTGCACAATGATCCGTATGAAGAATCACAGTTGCGCCATAAGCTTCCGCTAAAGTATGAAGGTGTTTTGCTCCTGCAATTCCACCTAAAATAGCAGCTTTTTCATTTGCATTCGATAAACCTTTTCCAGCATTAAAAATACAACCTCCATTAGAAAATTGAATAATTACAGGCGCATTTAGTTTTGCAGCAGTTTCCAAAACTCCATTTATTGTGCTTGAACCCGTTACATTTATCGCAGGAAGTGCAAATCCTTTTTCTTTGGCATAACTAAAAATTGCTTGTACAGAATCTCCAGTTGCAACCCCAGCTTTAATGTTGTGTGACATTTTGTGTTGTTTAAAAGTTTAAGGATGCAAAATTAATAATTTATAAGCTTAGAATGGGTAATTAATTCCAATATTTACAACTGAATTTGCAAAATTATAATCTCGAAACCATCTGTTGCTTTCTTCATCGGCAGGATTGTAGGTTTTAAAACCAAAATCCAAACGAATTACGAAAAAATTAAAATCATATCGAAGTCCAAATCCGGAACCAATTGCACTATTTTTTAGAGAATTTAAATTTTTAAACACTGATTTTTCGTCATCTACATTATCTAAAACATTCCAAATATTCCCTGCATCTACAAACAGCGCCCCGTTTAATTGCCCAAAAATATTAAAACGAAGTTCTGCACTAAGCGCTAATTTTAAATTTGCTTCATTAAAATCATTAATTCCACTACTTGATCCTGGTCCTAATCCATAGGATTGCCAGGCTCTATTGTCATTGGTTCCTCCAGCAAAATAACTCCTTGAGAATGGTATATCATTTGAATTTCCATAAGGGATAGCTATTCCGGCAAAGCTTCTAATGGCTAGAATTCTTTTGCGACGCAAATCCCATAATTTAATAAATTCACCTTCCATTTTTATATATTGAGAATATTGAACCTCAAAAAATTTACTATTTACATCTTGATTTTTCAATTGTTTTGATGCTCGAGCAAGCAATGACAATAGGTTTCCTGCCGATTCTAATTTCCCTCTGAAAATCATAAAATCATTGTCATTTTGATCTTTTTTTGTGGTTTCAGAATAGCTATAACTTGACGAAGCAATCAAATCATTTTCTGTTAAACGATTTCTTCGCTCTTCAATACTACGGATAGTTTTGTAATCAGTAGTACTAGGAATTACAGTAGGATTAGCTCCTAAAACATCATTTGTAAATCCATTAGTTCCACTTTCAATAATTAAGTTATTATCACTATTAAAGTAACTTGGGTTTATGCCATAACTTGAATTTTGTGCTAATGAATTCAATACATTATAGGAAGATTTATATATATTGAAGTAGTTACTAGTGTTTACATTTTTTACAAATTGAACATTCAGCAATTCAAACCTGGCTTTGATATTTTGCTTCGGATTCCAATTATAATTCATTGAACTCGTGAAATTTTGTTTGTCTAAACCAATATTTTCTTGTTTGGCATATCCAATAGCAAAACTCGTAAATGGCAACATGCTTTTCGGAATAATTCTGTCAGTTTTTAAGGCAAAAAATAACCTCGGAAAATGCAATTTCATATCTACACCATATTCAGAAACATTGAAAAAGTTATTTTTAATATTGGCAACTTCTTTCGACGAACCTATATTTCCTCTCGCAGCAATTTCTAATGTTTCGGCACCACGAAATATATTTCTGATGGAAACCGAAGTACTTGCCGTAATTCCAATATCCTG
This sequence comes from Flavobacteriaceae bacterium, assembly GCA_009693635.1. Classification (GTDB taxonomy): domain Bacteria; phylum Bacteroidota; class Bacteroidia; order Flavobacteriales; family Flavobacteriaceae; genus Flavobacterium. The sequence goes on along the minus strand of SHWW01000021.1, from coordinate 12,158 downwards.
AATGGCAGAATGCGTGAAATCAAAATTATATCCAAAGCTTAATTTTTTTCTTGGTGATAAATAAATATTGGCAATTAGTGAATTTGCAGTTGCATCTCTTGGATCAACAGTATATTGAATCGACGGATAATTAAAAACCCTTAAATTTCCCAAAGCCCTTGATGTCAAAGTAGTTTTTGTATCCGAAAAAATACTTCCTTTGGTTATAAAAATAGCATCTGTAATTGCTTTTGGTCTAAATTTTAATTCTAATTTGCTAAATAAATTGAAGTTATTATAAGTAACACTATCCGTTATTTTGGATTTATCTTTAGAAGTTAGGTTATCAGTATAAATATTAATATCACTAATTTTATACAATCTAAAAGGTAAAATTTTTGTGGAATCCCCTTCTCTAATAGATTGATTCTCAATATTTATGTCAATATTTGCTTTATTATTTGAATTCAAAGTATCAATAGCATAATTCACATAATTTTGTTGAAAATAATAGGCGCCATTGTTTCTAAAATCAGCAGTAATTCGATTTCTTTCGGCATCAAAATCCAGTTTTTTATATTGTTTGCCCGATCTAAGAAAAGTCAATCCTTTATTTATTTTATATAATGAATCTAATAACGGCGTATTAATTTTTACTAAAATTGTATCTAAAATAAAGGGATTTCCGGTTGAAATGGTATAGTTTACTCTAGCTTTCTTTTTGCTAACGGAATCAATTTTAAATTCCCCTTTTGTGTTGAAATAACCTTTGTCAAAATAATAAGATTGTAATCTTAGCAAAGAACGTTTTGTGCTTTTATTATCTAAAATAACAGGCGCTTCCCCTGTTTTTTTAAGAAAGGTGTGAATCCCAGAATAGTAGAATGAATTCCCTAATCGATCAACTTGTTTTTTGGAAAGCCATTTGGATAATTGGGTATATTTTTCAGGATTTTTTATGAATTTCGACTTATAAATGGAATCGGGATTGGTAGTTGCCAAATTAAAAATATTCAACCGCAATCGATAACCTAGTAACGAACTATTTGGTTTTTGATATAACTGTTTTGTTATATCCTCATTACTTTCCTTTTTGCCGTTTATTAAAATTTCATTCTTTGCAAGCAGCAATTTCTCGTTTGGAACCTTCTTCAAAGTGTTACAAGCAGATAAAATTAACGCAATTAGAATAAATAATGATATTTTTGTAGTCTCGTTTCTCAAAGGTTGTGAAATATTTAATTCAAAAGTACATTATTTCTATGGTTAGTAAAAACCAAATAAAGTTAATCTCGAGTTTGCAACAAAAAAAGTTTCGTTTTGCAAACCAATTATTCTTTGCTGAAGGTGTAAAAGTAATTCAGGAATTATTGAAATCCAACTTTACATTGGAACATTTATACTCAACCGAGCCAATTTTTGATGAGGTTAACGCTGATTTTAAAACTATAATTTCAGAAAGTGATCTAAAGAAAATCAGTGCTTTATCAACTCCAAATAATTGTTTGGCAGTTTATAAAATTCCATCGGTCAAGCCAATAATTGAGCAAGGATTAATCATTGCGTTAGATGATATTCGGGATCCAGGAAATTTAGGCACAATTTTGAGATTATGCGATTGGTTTGGAATTTCACAAGTAATTTGTTCGGAACAAACGGTTGATATTTACAATCCAAAAGTCGTGCAAGCTACTATGGGTTCTATTGCTAGGTTAAATGTGAGCTATGTAGATTTGAATTTATTTCTACAAAAAACATGTCTCCCGGTTTTTGGAACTTTTATGGATGGCTCAAATATTTATAAGGAACCCTTACCAAAAGAAGCAGTAATTGTGATGGGAAATGAAGCAAATGGTATTTCTGAAAGTATTGAAAAAACTATAAAAAACAGATTGACAATTCCTCGTTTTGGTGATTTACAACAAGCAGAAAGCTTGAATGTAGCAAACGCAACCGCAATTATTTTGAGTGAATTTAGAAGATAAAACTAAAATAAAACTCTTGTAATAAAGTTTTTAGTGAAAAGTAAAGTTGATAAGAATGGCTCTTGTTTTTAGCGATTCTATATTTGATGTCCAAGGACTATTTGGGTCATTATCTCGAATTAATTCGTCTTTCAAACCAAAAACTCCTCGAATGGAAGGCGAAAACTTGAAATATTCAAAATATAAATCAATTCCAAAACCAATTTCATAATTTGTTGACCATTTTTTCATTCTAAAACGCTGTTGCAAATTATCATCAATAGATTTTGAATTACTTCCTAAATTTAATGTGGTAGAAAGTCCGCTTTCAAGATAGGGACGCACATTTCCAGTTCTTAATGCGGAAAATTTCAGCAATAATGGGAAATGAATATACGTTGATTTCACGTCTCTGTAAGAATCTAATTCGCGAGTAAAATTTGGAAATGTTAGGTTTCTTTGTGTGTAATACAATCCAGGTTCAAAACGCAAATTAATGTATTCTTGAAGACGTAAATCAGCCACTAATCCTACGTTAAATCCCGAAGTATTTTCAACTTCAATGTCTTTTGGTTGTAAATTTTTATAATCAATCTGGAATCCATAGGAATTAAATCCAAGAAAAAAACCATAGAAAAGCCTATTTTTATCCCAATTTTCTAAATTCACAAGCGGGTCATAACTAAACATTCCTTTAGTTTGTGAATGTCCAACGCTTACAAATGACAATAAAAGTAAAACAACTATTTTTTTCATATTGATGCTGAACAATCCCATATTATTTTTTTGTAGCAGAATAAATTGTGGCAACACCAAATGTTTGAGGCATAGATACAACATCTATAAACCCAATTTTTCTTAAAATATTGTTTAAAGCTTCTCCATAAGGAAAAACAGACGCCGATTCTGATAAATATCGATACGCTGAATCGTCTTTTGAAAATAATTTTCCAATTAAAGGAAGTATGTTTTTCGAGTAAAAAGTATAGCCTTGTTTGAAAGGTGTTTTCTCTGGAACGGATGTTTCTAATATAACAAAAATTCCGTTAGGCTTAAGTACACGATGTATTTCAGCCAATCCTTTTTCTAATGTTTCAAAATTCCGAACTCCAAAAGCAACAGTAATGGCATCAAAAGTATCGTTTTCAAAAGGCATATTTTCGGAATCTGCCAATATCATTTCTATTTTATCAGAAAGTTTTTTTGCTTCAATCTTTTTTCGTCCTACTTCAAGCATTCCAGGAGAAATATCCAATCCAACAATTCTTTCAGCATTTGTTGCCGTCATTAATATCGCTAAATCTCCAGTTCCTGTTGCAATATCTAAAACGTTTTTTGGGTTTTTATCAGAAACCAATTGCAGTACTTTTTTACGCCATTTAATATCAATTCCAAATGAAATTAGGCGGTTCAATCCGTCGTAATTGCCAGAAATAGTGTCAAACATTTGTTCTACTTGCTCTTTTTTCCCTAATTCTGAATCTTTATAAGGAGTAATATTTTTTGACATTATTTTTAAATTTTGGCAAAGGTAACTATTATTTTATTTTGAGAAATTTTTTTGAATTCCGAAGCTACTATTTATTATAATCTAATATAAGTCTGAAAACTGAATTCGTGAGCATGTTTTTCGTCTTTAGTATGAAATTCTTCATTGGTTAGTTTCCATTCTGAAAAATTAATTTCTGGAAAAAAGGCATCTGCTTCAAAAGTCTCATTTATAAAAGTGAGTTCTATTTTATCTATAAATGGAAGTCCTAATTTATAGATTTCGGCGCCGCCAATTAAAAAAACATCTTCATTTACAGGGCAAATTTTTAATGCCTCTTCGATACTATTTACCACAATACAGCCTTCGGGATTGTAATTTTTTTGTCGGGAAATTACAACATGGGTTCTATTTGGTAAAGGTTTTGGAAAACTTTCAAATGTTTTCCTACCCATTATAATATGATGTCCAGAAGTTAATTCTTTGAAATGTTTAAAATCGTCAGGCAAATGCCAAATAATTTTATTGTCTTTCCCAATGGCATTGTTTTGGGAAGTAGCGGCAATTAATATTCTCATTATTTAATTTTATTTTTTTGAAAAATCACGTTCAATATTGGATTGAAATTCATTGATTTTTTTTTCTTGTTGTGCAATCAGTCTTTCTATTTGTTTTCTTTCCCAGTCTTTATTCATAAAACGTTTAGTTATGAAAACATTTATAAAATGAAGAATAAAAAGAAAAAACCACGAAGATGAAACCCAAAAAAACCAATTATTGGGCTCGCCAATTTTGAATATTTTATTGGCGATAAGCATAAATAAACTACTAATTAAGAACAATACAAAGTGAAAATACAATCTCTTCTTCTGCTTGATTCTCAGACGGGCATATTCGTAAAGTTCATGCGGTGTTGCTCCCATTTCGAAAAATTATTGAATAAAGGTAGGAAATTATTTTCAAAAGATGAAATTGTATCTCAATTGCACTTTTTAAATTGGATTTAAACCGCTACAGCCCCACGAATTCCTGGATGTGAGTCGTATCCTTCAAGAGTAAAATCTTCAAATTTGAAATTGAAAATATTTTTTATTTCAGGGTTTAATATCATTTTGGGCAATTCTTTTATGTCTCTTGAAAGTTGTAGTTCGATTTGTTCAAAATGATTATTGTAGATGTGTGCGTCTCCAAAAGTATGGATGAATTCGCCAACTTCTAAGTTACAAACTTGCGCAATCATCATCGTAAATAAAGCATAGGATGCAATGTTAAAAGGAACTCCTAAAAATATATCGGCACTTCTTTGGTATAATTGACAAGATAATTTACCTTCAGAAACATAAAATTGAAAAAAAGCGTGACACGGTGGTAAAGCTACTTTTCCATTTGCTACATTCTCTGCAAATGATTTTGTTGTATCTGGCAAAACACTCGGATTCCAAGCCGAAACTAACATTCTACGGCTGTTTGGATTATTTTTTAAAGTATCAATTAATTCTGTTATTTGGTCAATTTCTTCGCTATTCCAATTACGCCATTGGTGTCCATAAACAGGACCTAAATCGCCTGATTCATTTGCCCATTCATCCCATATTTTAACACCATTTTCTTGAAGATATTCAATATTTGTTTCGCCTTTTAAAAACCAAAGCAACTCATGAACAATAGATTTTAGATGCAATTTTTTGGTAGTTACCATTGGAAACCCTTCGCTTAAATCGAAACGCATTTGATACCCAAAAACACTTTTTGTTCCTGTTCCTGTTCGATCTCCTTTTTGTGTTCCGTTATCTAAAACGTGTTGCACCAAGTCAAAATATTGTTTCATTTGTAATTGCAAGGAACCATGCAATCTGTTCCTTAATATAGGTTACTATTCTCTTTTTGAAATTTCATCTCTAATTTTTGCAGCTTCTCGATAATCTTCTTTATCTACAGCTGCATCTAATAAATCTGTTAATTCTGCCATACTATTTTTAGAATATAGACTTCCAGAAACTGCACTATCTTCAATTCCAAAAGTATCTGGATTTGATAATACATCATCAATTTCTTGTGAATTTCTATCGTTATCTAATAAATTGGATTTCAAATAAATTCCTGCTTTGTCAAGTATGTTTTTATAGGTAAAAATTGGTGCGTTGAATCGCAATGCCAAAGCTATTGCATCGGAAGTTCGGGCATCAATAATTTCTTCAATTTTATCTCTTTCGCAAATGATGCTCGAGTAAAAAACACCATCGACTAATTTATGAATTATAATTTGTTTAACTACAATATCGAAACGCTCTGCAAAATTTTTAAATAAATCGTGTGTAAGTGGGCGAGGAGGTTTGATTTCTTTTTCTAAAGCAATTGCAATAGATTGAGCTTCGAAAGCTCCAATTACAATTGGTAGTTTTCGATCACCATCTACTTCATTCAAAATCAAGGCGTAAGCGCCATTTTGAGTTTGACTATATGAAATTCCTTTTATTGATAGTTTTACTAAGCTCATAGTTGCAAAAGTACAATGTATTGTATAAAGTTACAAAGAAAATGCGGTTATAAAACCAAAAAAGGTTGTCTAAATAATAATTTTATTCAGACAACCTTGTATTTTTTATAATATAAACCAATTTAATTATTCGCTTTAAATGCTTTTAATTTTTCGATTAATTTAGGTACGATTTCAAATGCATCACCTACAACTCCATAATCTGCAACTTTGAAGAAAGGCGCTTCTGCATCTGTATTTATTACCACTTTCACTTTTGAAGAGTTAATTCCTGCAATGTGTTGAATGGCTCCAGAGATTCCAATAGCGATATATAAATTTGCAGCTACAGGTTTTCCTGTTTGTCCAACATGTTCCCCGTGAGATCTCCAGCCTAAATCTGAAACTGGTTTTGAACAAGCGGTTGCCGCGCCTAAAACAGAGGCCAATTCTTCAACCATCCCCCAATTTTCAGGACCCTTTAATCCGCGACCAGCTGAAACTACAATATCTGCATCCGCAATGGTAACTTTCCCAGAAGCTTTTTCAACAGAAACTACTTTCACCCCAAAATCGGCATCTTTAATTGTTGGATTGAAATCTTCTTGTGTTAATGAGGAAGCATTTTCGAAAATACCATACGAATTTTTTGAAATACTCAATACTTTTATATCGGTAGCAATTTCAGTTGTGTTGAAAGCTTTGTTTGAAAAAGCGGTTCTTTTTACTTGAAATGGCTCAATGCTCAACGGAAGTCCAACAATATTGGAAGCGAAACCTGCCTCTAACGCTACAGAAACTAAAGGTGCCAAATACAAACTATCGGTTGTTGATGATAATACTATAATTTGGGCATTTTCTTTTTGTGCCGCTTGTTTGATTGCATCTGCATAAGCTTTTGCTGTAAATCCTGATAATTTATCATTTTTTACTTTCAAAACTTTATCGACTCCGTAATTTGACAATTCAGAAACATCACCAGCATTTATAGTAATTGCAGTTACAGTTGTCCCTAATGATTCCGCTACTTTTTTAGCATAAGAAGACAATTCGAATGCTACTTTCTTAAATTTTCCTTCTGCAGATTCTGCGTATATTAATATTGACATTATTTATAATTTAAAATTATTTTACTTTCGGCTTTTAGAAATTTATATCACTTTCGCCTCATTATGTAATAAACTGATTAATTCATCTAAATTATCGGCGCTTACTAATTTTACGGCTGATCTTGGTGCTGGTTTTTCAAATTTTATAGCTTTTGTTTCCGATGAAGCAGCAACAGGTTCTATAATAGTAAGTACTTTAGTTCGTGCAGTCATAATGCCTCTCATATTTGGAATGCGCAAATCTTTTTCTTCAACCAATCCTTTTTGTCCTCCAATAATTAGAGGTAAAGAGGTGGAAACAGTTTCTTTTCCACCATCGATTTCTCTTAATGCTGTTGCCGAATTTCCATCAATAGTAAGACTCACACAAGAATTTAGGAAGTTATATCCCAATAAACCTGCTACCATTCCTGGAACCATTCCGCCATTATAATCTAAAGATTCTTTTCCTGCGATAATCAAATCGTAACCACCATTTTTTATGACTTCGGTTAATTGTTTTGCAACAAAAAATCCGTCGGTCGGGTTTGCATTGATGCGAATTGCTTCATTTGCTCCAATGGCTAATGCTTTTCTTAAAGTAGGTTCGGTTTCTGGACCGCCAACATTTACAACTGTAACGTTTGCTCCTTGTTGTTCTTGAAACCAAATGGCACGTGTTAAGCCAAATTCATCATTTGGATTAATTACAAATTGAACACCATTAGTGTCAAATTCGGAATCGCTGTTGGTAAAGTTAATTTTTGAAGTAGTATCAGGAACGTGGCTGATGCAAACTAATATTTTCATTTTTTGTATATTTTAAACTGTGTATTTCAGGCCACTAAATTACTAATTAATTTCCATTAATTTTAATATGCGCGCATAATATTTTTAATAAAAATAACAATACTATATCGATTTTGTAGCCCTGATTGTATCGGTATCCTTCAATTGTGGGCGAGGATAAAGTTGAAAGTATGAAATAGCTACAAATAATTTAAAAGAAATTAATGCAAATAAGTGGTATTAAATTTTTATTTTTGCATCACAAAATTAAAGAAATACAAATAAATAGATGAGAACTATACAATTTAGAGAAGCCATTTGTGAGGCGATGAGTGAAGAAATGCGTCGAGATGATACCGTATATTTAATGGGTGAAGAGGTTGCCGAATACAATGGTGCCTACAAAGCCTCTAAAGGAATGTTAGCTGAATTTGGAGAAAAACGTGTTATTGATACTCCTATTGCCGAACTTGGTTTTGCTGGAATAGCTGTTGGTTCTGCAATGAATGGCTGTCGTCCAATTGTTGAATATATGACATTCAATTTCTCATTAGTAGGAATTGACCAAATTATAAATAATGCTGCAAAAATGCGTCAAATGTCGGCGGGACAATTTCCAATGCCGATCGTTTTTAGAGGGCCTACAGCTTCTGCTGGTCAACTTGGAGCAACACACTCTCAGGCTTTTGAAAGTTGGTTTGCAAATACCCCGGGATTAAAAGTAGTAGTTCCATCAACGGTTTATGATGCTAAAGGATTGTTGAAAGCTGCAATTCGTGATAATGATCCTGTAATTTTCATGGAATCGGAACAAATGTATGGTGACAAAGGAGAAGTTCCTGAGGGAGATTATATTATTCCACTTGGAATTGCAGATATTAAAAGAGAAGGTACCGATGTAACAATTGTTTCCTTTGGAAAAATCATTAAAGAAGCTCATATCGCTGCTGACGAATTAGCAAAAGAAGGGATTTCTTGTGAAATTATCGATTTGAGAACAGTTCGTCCGTTAGATTATGAAACGATTTTAACATCTGTTAAAAAAACAAATAGATTAGTAGTTCTTGAGGAAGCCTGGCCTTTCGCAAGCGTTGCCTCTGAAATTACTTATATTGTACAAGAACGTGCATTCGATTTTTTAGATGCTCCAGTTCAAAGAATCACAACTGCAGATACACCAGCACCTTACTCTCCAACTTTATTGAAAGAATGGTTGCCTAATGCCAGCGATGTTGTTAAAGCAGTTAAAAAAGTAATGTATAAAAAATAGAAATAATACATAATTTTAGTAGGATTGTTAATTGTAATTTTAACAATCAATAAATCTAAAATTACTATATTTGAAACTTCATCAAATTTGATGAAGTTTTTTTTTGACTTATGAAATACAAATTAATTATAAGCATTTTCATTTTATTAACAGGATTTACTTTTGCTCAAACTAAAGTAAGCGGAATAGTTGTTGACAATGACAATCAACCCGTTCCGTATGCAAATGTTGTTTTTAAAGGAACATCCGTAGGTGTTGTAACCAATGAAGATGGACGTTTTTACATAGAATCTAAAAACACATACAGAATTATTCTAGTTTCATTTGCGGGCTTTGAAACTAAGGAAGTCATTTTACCCAAAACCGTTAACTATGATTTTAAAATTCAAATTAGCGACGGAGTAAAATTACAGGAAGTGGTAATTTTTTCAGGTAAAACCTCCAAAAAGAACAATCCAGCCTTAGATATTCTTCGTAAAATTTGGGAACGAAAACGCAAAAATGGTTTGCGTCAATTCAACCAATATCAAATGGAGAAGTATGAGAAAGTGGAATTTGATATGAATACCATCGATAGTGCTTTTATGAAAAGTAAAGTTTTCAAAGGAATGGAGTTTATTTTTAAACAAGTTGATACTTCAAAGGTTACGGGTAAAACTTATTTACCAATTTTTATTAATGAAGCACTTTTAAATGTCTATGGTGATAATATAAAAAACAAAGTAAAAGAAATATTAAAAGCTAATAAAAATTCAGGTTTCAATACAAATCAACAAATTATCGCTTTTATTAAAGACTTATATAATGAGTATGATATTTATAGTAATTACCTGAGATTTTACGATAAAACGTTTACAAGTCCATTGTCAAAAACTGGAATTGATGTTTATAATTATGTTTTGCGTGATAGCTCTTTTATTGATAAAAAGTGGTGTTATAATATTGTTTTCTATCCAAGACGAAAAAATGAATTGACTTTCAAAGGAGATTTTTGGGTAAATGATTCTACTTATGCTATTAAAAACATTAATATGGCGGTAACAAAAAGTGCTAATATTAACTGGGTAAAAGACATTTATATCGAGCAAGAATTTGAGGTTTTAAATGATTCCGTTTTCTTGTTAACGAGAGATTATATGATGACTGATTTTTCGTTTAGCAAAAATGAAAAATCAAAAGGGATGTATGGAAAACGAACTACATTATATAAAAACCACCAATTCAATATTAAAAAATCAGATTCTTTCTACAAAGACGAAATATTTGATCATGATCAATCTATATATCTAAAATCCGATGAATTTTGGGAGGAAAACCGTTTTGAAAATTTAAATAAAGATGAAAAAGGCGTTTATAAAATGCTTGACACCTTACAAACCAATCAAAAATTCAGACAAATATACGATTTGATAACCATTTTAGGAAGTGGCTATTTGCATAAAGGGTTTATCGACTATGGCCCCGTATTATCAACCGTCGGCTACAATGATGTCGAAGGTTTCAGATTGCGTTTTGGCGGACGAACCTATTTTGGATCCAACGACCTCTGGAGAATTCAAGCCTATACAGCCTATGGTTTAAAAGATAATAAATTTAAATATGGAGTTTCTGGAAAATGGTTAATTAATAAAAAAAATCGCTTAATCATTGAAGGTGGAACCCGAAGAGATATAGAACAAATTGGCGCAAGCCTTACCACTTCCTATGATGTTTTAGGAAGAAATTTTGCCTCATCATCACTATTTGCAGCTGGTAACAACGGTAAATTAACCAATGTTAGTTTCACTTCATTGGCAGTTGAAATTGAACCCGCCAAAAATTTGACGTTACAAACAGGATTTTCTTTCCGAACATTGGTTTCTGCTTCACCCGATTTCAAATTGGATTACTATACTACTTTGCCTGATACTTTTGGCAATGGAGGGATTTCAAAAGGCGACCTGAAACAATCAGAAATTAATTTCCAAATAGATTATACTCCCGGAAGAAAAACAATCGGCTTCGCAGTAGAACGCGCAACGGTTAGCAGCCCATTTCCAAGATTTTTCGTCAATTATAGTCAAGGACTGAAGGGCGTATTAAATAGTAATTTCAATTATAAAAAACTCCAATTATACTACAAACAGCCTTTTTTGATAGGTCCCGTTGGGCAACTAAATTCAATCATCGAAGTTGGGAAAACCTTTGGTGAAGTACCTCTTGGATTGTTGAGTATAGTACCTGGAAACCAAGCGTATTTCACCATCAAAAACACGTTCAACCTACTGGATTTCTATGAATTTGAGACCGATCAATACGCAACCATCCAATTAGAACACAATTTTGGAGGTCGAATTTTCTCAAGAATCCCATATTTCAGAAAACTAAATTGGCGTGAAACAATTGGCATAAAAGGAGTTTACGGAACCATTTCCGACAAAAATAGAGCCTTAAATGCATCAGAATTAATCTACAACGCACCCGAAAAAGGTTATTGGGAATACAATGCGGGAATCGGAAACATCTTTAAAGTGTTTAAAATAGAATTCAGTTGGCGAGGAACCTATATCACGCCGCAAACCAACAATTTCGGAATAAAAGGCTCATTCGACATCTTTTTCTAAATTATTTTGCTGATAACAAATACTACATTAAAGAATTTGTTTAAAAAAATACCAAAAAAACTTTTAATAGTAACACTCTACCTAGAATAATTTAAAATAAATAACAAATATTAAAAAATAGCACGCTTCAAATGTGAATTGTGTTTTTTTATTTGTCTTCGTTTTCCTACATTTGCAACCAATTATATAGTAACCAATAAGTAGAATATGGAATCATTCATGATTTATGTGCCAATTGTAATGGCGTTAATAGGATTGGCTTTTATGGCAATCAAAAGAAGTTGGGTTTTAAAACAAGATGCCGGAGACGGTAAAATGAAAGAAATTTCAGATTATATCTATGAAGGGGCCCTAGCTTTTCTTAAAGCAGAATATAGATTATTAGCAATATTTGTTGTTATAGCAAGTATTGTATTAGCGGGAATATCATACGTAGTTCCAACTACACACATATTAATAGTAGTAGCATTTATTTTTGGAGCTTTCTTTTCAGCATTAGC
>SHWW01000020.1 GCA_009693635.1 Flavobacteriaceae bacterium | reverse complement strand
GTATTGCCTATCGTTCTGGGGGAACAGCTGGTTCTTCTACAGATTTTGCTCTAGGAATGAAATGCCAGATGTTGAAATTAGGAGAAAGATTTAATGTATTTACTGGAGCAAATTTAATGATAGGGACAGACTTAGCAACATTTGGTGTTGGTCTTCATCTTAATTATTCTTTAACGCAACATTTATCTGTTGGATGGCATCCAGGAGATTTATTTGGAGTAAAATTTCCAAAAACGAGTAAAGGCACTACTTTTGTTAATTTAAATGAGTATACAAATTTCTTAAACAGAGATAATTTTAGTTTAATCTACAAATTCTAATATTATTTTTTTTAAACGAAACCACGCTATTCTTAGCGTGGTTTTTTTTTAATTTTTACACTTAATTCCAGCTTATTTTTACAATTATTCTAGTTTTTAAATTCTAATAAAATTTGACCTAATTATATAAAATGTTAATAACTATAGCTTTAATTTTTTTTTTATATATTTGTGAAAATTTAGATTAAATCCATGTATCTAATAAAATTGTTTAATATTAATTTTAACTACAACAAAAATGAAAAAAAATATTTTAACTACTGCAGCACTTTTCTTATTTGCATTATCAAATGCTCAAAACGATAAAGTAGCTGTTCAAGGTTTCTCAAAAGGAAATTTATTAGTTTCTGGCGAAGTTAGTTTCGTATCTAGAAGCTGGGGTGGGAATTCTACTGCATTAATTTCTCCAGCTTTTGTTTATTTTACTACTGATAATATTTCTGTATCTGCAAGATATACAAATGAAAAATCGGGTCCTTTATCTAGTAAAGGTTTTGGTATTGGTTCAGCTTACCATTTTAATGCTGGTAAACAATTCTCATCTCAATTAGGTTTGAATTTGGATCTTGGAACTATGAAAAATGGTACTGAAGACTATACCACTAAAAACTTTGATATAGTATTTGGAATCAACTATTTCGTTTCTAATCATTTATTTTTAGGTGCTAACCTTGCAGGTTTAACTCATCGTATTGTTTCTCCTAAAGTGGGTCCTGAAGTGGAAACTACTTCTTTAGGTTTCAACACTAACAATATTTCTTTTAATGTTGGTTATAAATTTTAATTAGCATAATAATATTAATTTAACCACGCTATAGCGTGGTTTTTTTATGCAAATAGTTTTCCTTTGTAGTCATGAATTGGAAGTCTTACATAAAAAGTTATCAATCGTATTTGCGAATTGAAAGAGGATTGTCTAAGAACACAATAGACAATTACACCCTTGATATTGAGCGTTTGTGTCTTTTTTTAGATAAAAATTCAATTATTGTTTCTCCATTGAACATAAACGAAGAAACAATACAGCTTTTTATTTACAGTGTTGCAAAAGAAGTAAATGCCAGTTCTCAAGCCAGAATCATTTCAGGTTTAAGAAGTTTTTTCACTTATATGTTATTTGAAGATTATAGAACTGACAATCCTTTGGAATTAATAGAAACCCCAAGAATTGGTCGAAAACTACCTGATACATTGTCTATTATTGATATAGACAGATTGATTGCGGCAATCGATTTAAGTTCTAATGAAGGGGAGCGGAATCGTGCCATTTTAGAAACGCTATACGGATGTGGACTTCGTGTTTCGGAATTGGTTTCCTTGAAAATTTCAGACTTGTTTTTCGATGAAGGGTTTATAAAAATTACAGGAAAAGGGAATAAACAACGCTTTGTCCCTATTGGTTCCTTTACCCAGAACTACATAGAAATATATAAAAATTCTATTCGTACTCATGTAACTATTCAAAAAGGTCATGAAGATACTTTGTTTCTTAATAGGAGAGGACGTCAATTGACACGTGCAATGATTTTTACAATTATTAAAGATTTGGCAGTGAAAATCGATTTGAATAAAGTGATTAGTCCTCATACATTTCGACATTCCTTTGCAACACATTTATTAGAAAACGGTGCTGATTTACGCTCAATCCAATTGATGCTGGGTCACGAATCCATTACTACTACAGAAATATATGTGCATCTTGATAGAAAGCATTTATCAGAAATCATGAACTCTTTTCACCCTAGGAAATAATTTAGGTTATAACAGTCTTTTATTTAATCAAAAAAGGCTTACTAATTTTGAAATTAATAAGCCTTTTTAAGAAACTATATTTAATTTATTTCGCTATGTTAACCGCTCTTGTTTCTCTAATTACGGTAACTTTCACTTGACCAGGATAGGTCATTTCAGTTTGGATTTTTTGGGAAATTTCAAATGATAAAGTGGCAGCATTATCATCAGAAACTTTTTCACTTTCTACTATAACACGTAATTCTCTTCCAGCTTGAATTGCATAAGCATTTTTAACACCAGTAAATCCGTAGGCTACTTCTTCTAAATCTTTCAAACGTTGTATGTAAGAATCTAATACTTGTCTTCTTGCTCCGGGGCGCGCTCCAGAAATAGCATCACAAACTTGGATAATTGGCGATAACAATGATTTCATTTCGATTTCGTCGTGATGCGCTCCAATTGCGTTGCAAACTTCTTCTTTTTCACCGTATTTCTCAGCCCATTGCATTCCTAATAATGCGTGTGGCAAATCACTTTCTGCATCTGGAACCTTTCCAATATCATGCAATAATCCTGCTCTTTTAGCCAATTTTACATTCAATCCTAATTCTGCTGCCATGATTCCACAAAGTTTGGAAACTTCACGTGAGTGTTGCAATAAATTTTGTCCATAAGACGACCGGTATTTCATTCTTCCCACAACTTTTATCAATTCTGGGTGTAATCCGTGAATTCCTAAATCGATTACAGTTCGTTTTCCAACTTCTATAATTTCGTCGTCAATTTGTTTGGCAGTTTTAGCTACAACCTCTTCAATTCTCGCTGGGTGAATTCTTCCATCGGTCACTAATTTATGAAGTGCTAAACGTGCAATTTCTCTTCTTACAGGGTCGAAACAAGATAATATAATTGCTTCTGGCGTATCGTCAACAATGATTTCTACTCCAGTTGCAGCTTCCAAGGCTCTAATATTTCTTCCTTCACGACCAATAATTCTACCTTTTACATCGTCAGATTCAATGTTGAAAACGGAAACGCAATTTTCTACTGCTTCTTCTGTTCCAACACGTTGAATGGTATTGATAATGATTTTCTTAGCTTCTTGTTGTGCTGTTAATTTTGCTTCTTCAATAGTATCTTGAATGTGCGACATCGCTTTTGTCTTGGCTTCAGCTTTTAAACCTTCAATCAATTGGTCTCTTGCATCATCTGCCGATAAACCTGAAATTACTTCCAATTGGTTCAACTGACTCTTGTGCATTTTCTCAACTTCTTGTTGTTTTTTGTCAAGAATTTCAACTTTTGAAGTATATTCTACTGTTTTAGCCTCAAAATCGTCGTTTACTTTTTTGGCTTTTGCCAATTCGTTAGAGATTTGAGACTCTTTATCACTAACTCTTTTTTCTACTTCTGCTACTTTTCTATCACGAGCAAGAATTACTTCTTCGTGTTCTGATTTTAGCTCGATAAATTTTTCTTTAGCTTGAAGAATTTTGTCTTTTTTGATGTTTTCGCCTTCAAGATTTGCATCTTTTAAAATGGAAGCCGCTTCTTTTTTAGCATTATGTACTAAATTCGAAACGTTGCTTTTTTCCATCATTTTCGCAACGATAAAACCACCTGCAATTCCCGCTATTCCTGAAATAATTATAATTAATGTACTGTCCATGGTTGTTAAAATTTATATATAAAAAAACCTACATTAGATTGCTTGAATAAACTCTGAAATACAAGTTTTGAGCTAACTCATTGTTCAAGATTCCTAGTCAAAGCAAGGCATTCTATAGTAATGAAGATTCGCTCATTCTAAATTGTTAGTGTTGAGTTTACCAAATAGGAACTAATGTAGGCAGTATCTTAGTTATTATAAAGAACGTGTTTATTTGTCGAGATATTTTGCTAATAAATCATTAATTTTTTTCAGTCTTTCGTTTGTTTCAACATTATCGATTGACTTATCAATTTGCTTTTGTTCTAATTGAGAGGCAAATTGTAAGGCACACATTGCCAAAACATCTTGCTTATCACGAACTGCATAATTTTCTTCAAATTGCTTAATCATTATATCAATCTTTTTAGAAGCACTTCTCAATCCTTCTTCCTGAGACATCTCTACAGTTAACGGATAAACTCTGTCTGCAATTGATAATTTAATTTTAAGCTTTTCATCCATAATTTTTACTAATCAGACAACTGTGCAATACAGTAATCAATTTCACGAATTAATGAATTTATTTTTAGCTTTGTATCTCTTTTATTTTCATCACTGCCAAGCAATGAATTCGCCATTTTAAGTGAATTATATTCTGTTTTTAACACTTCAATCGAATCAGATTGTTTTTTTATAATTGACGTAGACTCGCTCAATTCCTCCCTTAAAATATAAGTATTTTTCTCTAAAGCATCTATTTTACTAAAGAGTTTCTCTATACTTTCTTCAAGAGTATCAACTATTTCTACAATTTCACTCATTATGAAACTAAATCATTACTTAAGTTACAAAGTTAGTATTCCTATTTAATTAAAATGCTTTTTTCTAAAAAAATTTCATCTAACAGAATAAAAGTTTTTAATATTTTAAAATTTAGTAGGTTATAGCTTCATTTTATTTTAGATTTTTATCTTTTTTTTATAAATTAGCAAAAATCCTTTCAAATGAAAATCACTTTATTTTTAATATTAATATCTGCCTCAGTTTTTTCTCAAAATCAATATCCAAAAGATTATTTTGGAGCGCCTTTAGAAATACCGATTGAACTTTCAGGAAATTTTGGCGAATTAAGACCTAATCATTTTCATGCAGGGTTTGATTATAAAACTCAAAAAAAGGAAGGTTTGAAAGTTTTTGCTTCGGCAGATGGATACGTTTCAAGAATTAAAATTTCCACTTTTGGTTATGGAAAAGCAATTTATATTACACATCCAAATGGATTTACAACTGTTTACGGACATCTCAAATCTTTGAATCCTGTGATTGAAGTATACTTGAAAGCATATCAATATAAAGAAAAATTGTATGAAGTTGATTTGTATTTAAAACCGGATCAACTGCTAATTAAAAAAAGAGAAATTATTGCGTTATCAGGAAATACTGGTGGTTCGGATGGGCCACATTTGCATTTTGAAATTCGTGATTCTCAAACAGAAAAAATTATAAACCCACTTTTCTTCGGATTTGACTCTGTAATTAAAGACACGCAAAAACCTGTTATTACTAATATATTGGTGTATCCAATGGATGAAAATACAGTGATCAATAAATCTAAAAATCCATTTATGGTTAATTTATCATTGCAAAAAGACGGAAGTTATTATTGTGATAAAATTCTCGCCAATGGAAAAATTGGGTTTGGAATTAATACCTATGATTTATCGGATTTATCATGGGATAGAAATGGAATTTATAAAGCAGAAACTTTTTCGAATGGGAAAACTATTTTTGGGTATCAATTTGACTCTTATGCATTTGATGAAATGCGCTACGTGAATGCCCTAATTGATTATTCACGATACAAGATAATGGGGCAAAGAGTTCAAAAATTATTCATGAAAACGCCATTTCCATTGAGTATTATTAAATCCTATGAAAATAATGGAGTTATTAATATTACTCAAAACACCAATCAAATATACAGAATTGAGGTTTCAGATTTTAATGATAATAAAACTACAATAACTATTCCTATTGAAAATTCTTTGGAATCTGCTATTGATACTTTAAAAGTCAAAAAAACGAAGTATTTTATTAAAACAAATAAAGAATATAATTTTGAAAAAGGAAATTGGACTTTCTACATTCCTAAAGGTACTTTTTACGATGATTTTTATTTAAATTTTGAAGAAAAAGGAAATGCTTTATTATTGGATAATGAAAATATTCCAGTTCATTCCAATTTTTTGATTTCTATAATTGATTCTATTTCATCTCAAAAAGACAAAGAGAAAATGTTTATAGGCTCCATACAAGATAACAAAACCTATTACAATTATACCAAATTAAAAGAAAACACGTTTACTTTGTATACTAAAAATTGGGGTAAATTTATTTTAATGAAAGACACTGTTCCTCCTACAATTAAAATTATTAAAAATATTGAAGGAAATTGGATTAGTGATAAAAAAACAATAGAATTCAAAATAAATGATGAGTTGTCAGGAATAAAATCATATGATGGTTATTTAAATGGTTGTTGGATTTTATTTGAATATGATTATAAAACAAAAAAAATGTTTTACAGTTTTGATGATGGAATTGTTGCAGAAGGAAAAAATGATTTAAAAGTTGTTGTTACTGATAATGTTGGAAATTCTTCTATCTTTGAAACTCAATTTTTTAGAAGTCAAATTAAAAAATAAATACTCTTGAAGATCAAAAAATTACTAATTACTATATTATTTTTATTTATCGTAAGCAATTTTTTTGCTCAAAATGCAAGAGTAAAAGGAATCATTTTAGACGAAAATAACAATCCTGTTGAAAACGTAAATGTATCTTACGAAAATAAATCGACAGTGACTAATTCCAATGGATTTTATAAGCTTATAATTCCTGCAAACAAAAAAATAACACTTGTTTTTACTCACGTTTCTTTAAAGAAAACGGCAGCATCAGTTGTATTAAAACCCAACGAAGACTTTGAATTCAATGTTACGATGAATGAAAAAGCGGAGCAAATGGGCGAGGTAATTATCACTGCAAATAACAGAAAACGAGTTCAGGGAATTACCACAATTGAACCTGAAGTTATTAGAAGAATACCGGGTGCTAATGCAGGAATTGAGAATATTTTGAAAACATTACCGGGTGTTTATTCTAATAATGAATTGAGCACACAATATGCCGTTAGAGGAGGAAATTACGATGAAAATTTAGTTTATGTAAATGAAGTTGAAGTCTATCGTCCATTCTTGGTTCGTTCAGGTCAACAAGAAGGTTTGAGTTTCACTAACACCGATTTGGTTCAGAATGTTGATTTCTCAGCAGGTGGATTTCAGTCAAAATATGGAGATAAATTATCATCAGTTTTAGATATTACATATCGCCGTCCAACAAAATTTGGAGTTGCCGCAGAAGTAAGTCTTTTGGGTGGAAGTTTAGCCTTTGATGCGGTTTCAAAAAATCAAAAATGGTCAGCAATAACAGGTATTCGCTATAGAAATAATAGTCTTTTGGTAAATAGCCAACAAACAGAAACTAATTTCAAACCTACTTTTGCCGATGTTCAAACTAATGTAATTTATAACGCTTCGACCAAATGGCAATGGAGTTTTTTGGGAAATATATCTCAAAATAAATATAATTATCAACCCATTTCAAGACAAACTAATTTTGGAACTATTAATGAACCAATTGCCTTGCAAGTGTATTATGAAGGTCAAGAAAAAGATAAATACGACACTTTTTTTGGGGCATTTAAAACTACTTTTAAAGATAGTGAAAATTTCACTTTAAAATTTATTGGGTCTGCATATCATACTTTGGAACAAGAATATTTTGATATTTATGCGGGTTATTATTTAGGAGAAGTGGACAGTAATATTGGTTCTGAAACTTTTGGTGGGGTTACTTTTAGTCGCGCCATTGGAACACAGTTAAACCACGCTCGAAATGATTTAGACGCTTTAATTGTAAATGCAGAAGTAAAAGGATTTCACGATGTCAAAAAAAACCAGATAGAATGGGGTTTCAAATATACTCGTGAAGATATTCGGGATAGAGTAGTGGAGTGGGAAGTTATCGATTCTGCAGGGTTTTCTATAAATCCTCCTAATTTAAACTTGCCTACAAACGAACAGCCATACCAACCTTATATTGGTCCATTAGTTCCATTTCAAAATGTGAGAGCATTGAATTTTGCTATAATTGATAGATTTTCTGGTTATACCCAATTGAATAGAAAAACCAAATTTGGAAATCACGATATTTGGTTAAATATTGGAGCGAGAATCCACCATTGGAAAGTTTCTGGAACAAATGTTGAAGGTAAGAATCAAATAGAATTCAGTCCAAGAGGGCAATTTGCAATAAAACCTGATTGGGAAAAAGATATGGTTTTTCGATTTTCAACAGGTTTGTATGTTCAGCCTCCATCTTATCGAGAACTCAGAGATTCAACGGGGACTGTACTTCCTAATGTAAAAGCCCAAAAATCAATACATTTTGTATTGAGTAATGATTACAGTTTTAAAATGTGGAATCGCCCGTTTAAGTTGGTTACGGAAGCCTATTATAAAATTCTTAGCGATGTAAATCCCTATACTTTGGACAATGTCAGAATTAGATATGCCGCCGATAACAATGCTACTGCTTTTGCACAAGGACTTGATGTTCGTTTGAACGGAGAATTTGTTCCAGGTACCGAATCTTGGTTTAGTTTTGGGTATTTAAAAACAGAAGAAAATATCGATAACAAAGGTTTTATTCCACGTCCAACGGATCAAAGATTGAAATTCGGAATCTTGTTTCAAGATTATATGCCGAACCTTCCTAGTGTTAAATTGTATTTGAATTTAGTATATAATACGGGACTTCCTGGGGGTTCGCCATCGTATGCAGATCCGTATGTATATCAAAATACAATGCGCGATTACCGTCGTGCCGATGTTGGATTCTTCAAAGTTTTCAATGATACTAATAAGAACTTGCCAAAAGGACATTGGCTAAAAAAGTTTAAAGATTTGTCTGCTGGGGTGGAAATTTTTAATTTATTTAATAATTTGAATGCAATTACCAATACTTGGGTTCGTGATGTTTATACGAAAAATCAATATGGTATTCCAAATTATATGACGACAAGGGTTTTCAATTTTAAAATCACAGCAAGATTCTAAATTAGGATATCGCTTTCCAAATCTGATTTTTCAATAGTGAAATCAAAACCAAGTCGGTGAACCAATTCAATTACCAAATTTTTATACCAGTTTTCAGATTTAGGGTGGATATAAATTTTCTCAATTAATTGATTGATATCGACATCGATTTTCAATCCGTTATCAATTTTCAATTCAAATTCTGTAACATCCGAAATAATTCGGATTTCTCTTTCATATTGAAAACTTTTTCGCTTAAATAAAAACGGAAAAAAGGCATTATCAAAGGGAATATATTCTTTTTTATAATCGATATAATTCACTTCACCAATATGTTGGTTGAAGGTGGTGTCGAGTTTCAGAGCTTCTTGAATTCGCCCCAAAGTAGATTGAATTGCCAATCCTTCACTTTTTTGTGTGAAAATCTGCCACATCGCAAAAGATTCATATTCGTTGATATGCCAACTGCTAATCACTACATTTTCGCGATGGGATTTATAATAATCTAAAAAAGCGGGATTGTTGATTGATAACTTCCGAATTTCTTCAAATGTAGGTTCGCTAAAAGTACCTTCATATTGATCTTCAAATTTATCCGAACGCGAAAGAAATAATTTTTTATATAACAATAAATCGACAAATTTTGACAAGTCTAAATACTTCCAAACAACGGTGTTTGGGTCTTCAGGAATCTTGATATTTTTGTCATTTACATACATTTTTAAGATTTAACCTTTATTAATTTATTTTAGCATCACTCAAAACTCTGCATAGTAACCAATTTGTTATAGGTCCCGCTCAATGAAATTAATTCATCGTGCGTCCCTTGTTCTACAATTTCGCCCTTATGTAAAACCACAATTTTATCTGCTTTTTGAATGGTAGAAAGGCGATGCGCAATTACAATTGAAGTTCTATTTTGCATCATATTTTCTAAAGCTATTTGTACGAATTTTTCACTTTCTGTATCCAATGCTGATGTGGCTTCATCCAAAATCATTATCGGTGGGTTTTTCAAAACAGCACGAGCAATTGACAAACGTTGTTTTTGTCCGCCTGAAAGTTTGTTTCCGCTGTCTCCAATATTAGTATAAATGCCTTTTGACAAGTCTTTTACAAATTCATAAGCATTCGCAATTTTTAATGCTTCAATAATTTCTTCATCTGTAGCATCTAATTTGCCTAACGAAATATTTGCTTTTATAGTATCGTTAAATAAAATACTGTCTTGCGTTACTAATCCAATTAATCCTCGCAATGATTGCAAATTAATATCTTTTATAGCAACGGAATCAATTTCGATTTTGCCTTCATTTACATCATAAAAACGAGTCAATAAATTCGCAACAGTGCTTTTTCCGCTTCCTGATTGTCCTACTAAAGCAATCGTTTCTCCTTTTTTAACCTCTAATGAAAAGTTCTTAAGTATAATTTCATCTTCGTATTTAAAGTTGATATTTTCGATCCTTATTTCAGATTCAAATGTGTCTTTTTCAATTGCATCTGGTTTGCTTACAATTGGATTTTCTTGTTCTAAAATCTCTAAAATACGATCTGCTGAAGCATTTCCTCGCTTGAGTCCGTAACTAGCTTTAGATATTGCCTTTGCAGGAGTTAGAATATTGTATGCTAGCATTATGTAACCAAGAAAAAAACCTGCTTCCATTTGTTTTTCTACAAAAACCAAATAACCACCGTATACGAGTAATATTCCAATGACCAAAATCCCTAAAAATTCGCTCATTGGCGAAGCTAAATTCTGGCGATTGAGAACTATATTTGAATATTTATAGAACGTTAAACTCGTTTCTTTAAAAGTAGATCTGAATTTTTTTTCTGCTGTGAAAGACTTTATAACTCGCAATCCTGTCAAGGTTTCTTCTAAAATAGAAAGCATTTTTCCTTGTTGTTCTTGCACTATTATAGAATTTTTTTTCAACGATTTTCCAATTTTAGAAATAATAAAGCCAGAAATAGGAATGAAAAACAGAACAAAAAGCGTTAATTTTAAACTTAAAAATAACATTGTCGCAAGAGTAAAAATAATGGTAAGCGGTTCTCTTACTACCATTTCCAGAATAGACAGATAGGAATTACTAATCTCGTTTACATCAGCAATGGTTTTTGAAATCACATCGCCTTTTGTTGTTTTTGAATAATATCCCAATGGCAAACTTGTTATTTTCTTGTAAATGGAAATCCGCATATCCATTAAAATTCCATTTCTCATAAAAGTGCTAAAATACATTGCCCAATAGTTGAATAAATTTTTCAGCATAAATATGATAATTATAAAAATAATCATAATCATTAGTACGTAAAAACTACCATTTTTGTCAATTGAATCCGTCAAATAATAGTTAAGATAATTTTCGCAAAAACTTTTTAAATTGCTAATTCCATCATAAACTGGTTTTTGAAAAATTTCTTTTTTATCATTGAAGATAACTTTCAAGATAGGAATTAATGCTACAAAAGAAAGCGTGCTAAAAAGCGCATATAAAACATTGAAAAATATGTTTAAATAAGCATACTTTTTATAAGGTAGTACAAAGGGAAATATTTTTTTAAAATTACTCATCAATCAATTTTTAAATCCTCTAAAATCCTCTTAATTTTAGTATCCAAAATGGCATTCACTTCATTAAAATCGTCAACTGAATTAAGTTCTGTGTTCACGCTCACATAAAACTTAATTTTTGGCTCCGTCCCGCTTGGTCTTGCGGCAATCTTTCCACCGTTTTCTGTAGAATAAATCAATACATCCGATTTCGGAATTGACATAGTTTCAGTTTTGCCTGTCAATAAATTAGTTGCCACCGAAGTTTTATAATCTTCCATCATTACGATGCGTTCGCCATTAATTTCTTTCAAAGGATTTGTTCTCATCTCCACCATCATCTGGTTTATTTCTGCCAAACCTTCAATTCCTTTTTTGGTAATTGACACCAAACATTCTTTGTAAAATCCATAATCTACATATAAATTCAATAATTCTTTATAAACAGAACTGCCTTTTGCTTTTGCTTGAGCCGCAATCTCACAAATCAGAAGGGTAGAAGCTACCGCGTCTTTATCGCGAACCGCATCACCAACTATAAATCCAAAACTTTCTTCGCCTCCGCCAATGAATTCCAACTCAGGAAAATCCTTAATCATTTTTGCAATCCATTTGAATCCCGTCAATCCCACTTTGCATTCCACGCCATAAGCCGATGCCAATTCCATCATCATCGGAGTAGAAACTATCGTGGAACCAACAAACTGTTTTCCAGTTATTTTACCTACTTTTCTCCATTGTTCCAATAAAAATGAAGTCATTAAAATCATCGTTTGATTTCCGTTTAAAAGCTTCATTTCACCTTCGTTATTTCTAACGGCAACCCCTAATCTATCGCAGTCTGGATCAGTTCCAATAACAATATCAGCTTGAATTTTATCGGCTAATTCCAATGCCATTTTCAATGCTTCAGGCTCTTCAGGATTTGGAGATTTTACCGTTGGAAAATCACCATTTGGCTCCGATTGTTCCGCAACAAGATTAACATTTGAGTAACCCGCTTGTGCCAAAGTTACAGGAACCGATTTTATAGAAGTTCCGTGCAATGAGGTAAAAACAATATTTAAATCACTTTTTGAAGTTGCAGAAGTATTAAAACTTGCATTTTCAATCGATGAATTCACAAAAGCCGCATCAATTTCCGTATCTATATATTCTATCAAATCTTCGTTTGCCTCAAATTTAATCTCATCGTATTTCAATGCTTCAATTACATTAATAATCGCCGCATCTTCAGGTGGAACAAGCTGTCCGCCATCTTCCCAATACACTTTATAGCCGTTATATTCTGGCGGATTATGCGAAGCTGTAAGCACAATTCCCGCTTGACAACCCAAATATTTCAAAGCAAAACTCAATTCGGGCGTTGGTCGCATATCCGAAAATAAATACACTTTTATCCCATTAGCCGAAAAAACATCCGCGACCACTTTCGCCAAAGATTGACTATTATGACGACAATCAAATGCAATTGCCACTTTCAATTCCTTTCCAGGAAAAACGTTACGCATATAGTTTGAAATACCCTGTGTATTTTTTCCTAGTGTATACTTATTGATTCTATTGGTTCCAACACCCATTATTCCGCGCATTCCACCCGTTCCAAACTCTAAATTTTTATAGAAACTTTCCTCTAAATTTTTTTGTGATGAAGTCATCATTTCCTTGATTTCTTCTTGCGTTTCTTTATCGAAAATTGGCGTTAGCCATTCATTTACTGCATTTAAAATATTTTGTGGTATATTCATTTTATTTTTTTTGGAGCAATTTCCTGCTTTCCGTTTCAAGCCAGGCTAAAAAGCGAGGGCTTTCCTCTGCAATCAGGGCTAACCGTTTAATAATAATATGTGTCTTAATAATTATTTTCTGTTACTTTATAAAATTAAGGCGTAATTACAGAAATCTTGTATCTTTCCTCATTATTTTTTGTTCTCAAAATAATTTCTCCTAAAAACCCAGCCAAAAATAATTGTGTTCCTATAATCATTGTGGTCAATGAGATATAAAACCAAGGATTATTAGTCACCAAATCATAAGGCATATTATGGTATAATTTGTATAATTTCATAAATCCAATAAATCCTGCGCATAGAAATCCAATCATAAACATTACTGACCCTATAGCGCCAAACAAATGCATTGGTCTTTTTCCAAATCGAGAAAGGAACCAAATCGTAATCAAATCCAAGAAACCATTAATAAAGCGTTCCATACCAAATTTAGTTTCTCCATATTTTCTGGCTTGGTGCAAAACAACCTTTTCTCCGATTTTGCTAAAACCTGCATTTTTTGCTAAAACTGGGATGTAGCGGTGCATTTCTCCCGAAACTTCAATGTTTTTTATCACTACATTTTTATACGCTTTCAAGCCGCAATTAAAATCATTCAGCTGAACGCCAGATGTTTTTCTTGCTGCCCAATTGAATAATTTTGAGGGTAAATTCTTTGCAAATACAGCATCGTATCGTTTCTTTTTCCAGCCTGAAACCAGATCAAATTCTTGATTGGTAATCATATCAATTAATCCTGGAATTTCCTCGGGACTGTCTTGTAAATCCGCATCCATTGTAATCACAATATCGCCTTGAGCTTTAGCAAATCCAGCATGAAGTGCTTGTGATTTACCATAATTTCTTAAAAAGCGAATCCCTTTACTATTCGAATTTTCTGATGATAATTGCTCGATAATATTCCATGATTTATCGGTACTTCCATCGTCAATAAAGATAACTTCGTAGGAATAATTATTAGATTTCATAACTGAAACAATCCAATTATGGAGCTCTTGCAACGATTCTTCTTCGTTGAGAAGTGGAATTATAATGGATAAATTCATTTATCTACAAACTTTGTGGATTGTCATTTTTTACAAATGCACCAATTATTAATGAATATATTAAGCCTATAAATGAATACATTGCAATAGTTGAAGGGATTACAATTGCAGGACTCATAAATTTTTTCGTCATAGAAATTGCCATTTCAGCTTGAGCGGAAGTCATACTTGGGTTTTGCTTTAGCATTACTTGTCTCGTTTTTTTCATAAGATCTTCTATAAATTCAGGAAATATCATATTAAAAACAGCACTGAAAATACCGTAGATTAAACCTGCTATCAAACAAATTGCAACTCCAATTTTTAAACATTCTCCAAAAGAAATAAAACCATTATTTAATTTTTTCTTGAAATTCATACAGCTAATTGTAATTATACTTACGGGAAATACAAGGTAATTCAATGTGTTAATGACAATTCCCGCTGCTGGATTTGAAATTGGATCGACATTCATAACATAGACAATTACAAATTCTAATACCATTAAAATTCCGAATAACGCGCCATACTGTATAGCTGATTTTGAAGGAGACATTTTTTGTTCCATAACACAATTATTTTAAATTACTCTACAAATATAGCAATTCCCAATTTACCGAAGATAAAAATTACATTTTCCTTAAAATAAAAAAAAATGATACTTAGGTTTGATTATTGAAAAATAAGTGTAAATTTGCGAACTCAAAATAATAAAGTTTAAAACAAAAAAGTTATAATGTGTTTATACCTTCTCTTTTAAAGAAAAGCATCAAAGCAAATTATAATTGAAACAAAAAAAGATTTAAGATGAAAAAAGGTGTTCACCCAGAAAATTACAGATTAGTTGCTTTTAAAGATATGTCAAATGAAGATGTTTTTATTACAAAATCTACTGCTGATACTAAAGAAACTATTATACATGAAGGTGTTGAATATCCAGTTGTAAAAATGGAGATTTCAAGAACTTCTCACCCTTTTTACACAGGTAAATCTAAACTTATCGATACTGCAGGACGTATTGATAAATTCAAAACTAAATACGCAAAACACGGTAAATAATAGTTATCTGTTTTTAAATTATATAAAACCTCGCAAATTGCGGGGTTTTTTTATGGACAAATTCTTCCTTTTTCTATTAAACTTTGTAACTTTGGTGTCAATAGTATTAAAAAACGGTAAAGTTTTTCGGAATCTATTTTTGAATTAGCAAATAACCAAATCAAAAAATAAACAATTTTATGAATTATATCCTTTTTGACGGACCTTGCAGAAATGCATTATTGCCTTTCACATTTACACGTCCTGTTGCCGATATTCGCATTGGAATTTTGACAATTCGTGAAAAATGGGAGAAATATTTAGGTTCTACAACCACTACATTAACCGAAGAATATTTATCGGAAAAGTTTCCAATGGTAGAATTGGAAGAAAACGTAATGATAAATGCATCGTATTTACCCAATCCAATTTTGGTGGAATTAGTTAGTAATTTAGAGCGAAATCAAGCAGTTTTTAAAGGCGATGAAGTAATTGCTTTTTACACACAAGAATCACAAGAAGATGTAGATTTTGATCAATATGACATTATTGAGTTTAATGGTGATTGTTTAACTGTTGAACATACTTGGGATATTTTTACTAAAAATGACGCTGCCATTCGGGAAGATTTTACTCTTTTAACTGAAAACAGAACTTCGCTATCCATTCCGAAAAGTGTTAATGTAATTTCTCCAGAGAATATTTTTATTGAAGAAGGAGCGAAATTAGAATTTGTAACATTAAATGCTTCGAAAGGCCCTATATATATTGGAAAGAATTCGGAAATTATGGAAGGTTCTGTAATTCGTGGTCCTTTTGCATTGTGCGAGGAGGCACAAGTTAAATTGGCTAGTAAAGTATATGGAGCAACAACTGTTGGTCCGCATTGCAGGATTGGTGGTGAAGTAAATAATTCTGTATTATTTGGTTATTCTAATAAAGGACACGATGGTTTTTTAGGGAATTCAGTATTGGGAGAATGGTGTAATATTGGTTCTGATTCAAATAATTCTAATTTGAAAAATAATTATGAAGAAGTGAAATTATGGAGTTATGAAACAGAGAGTTTTACCAAAACAGGACTTCAGTTTTGTGGTTTAATGATG
This sequence comes from Flavobacteriaceae bacterium, assembly GCA_009693635.1. Lineage (GTDB taxonomy): Bacteria > Bacteroidota > Bacteroidia > Flavobacteriales > Flavobacteriaceae > Flavobacterium. Next base: position 10,694 of record SHWW01000020.1, on the reverse strand, counting down.
GGTGATCATAGTAAATGCGGTATTAATACGATGTTTAATACAGGAACTGTTGTTGGTGTGAGTGCTAATATCTTCGGAAGTGGTTTCCCTCGTAATTTTGTTCCGAGTTTTTCTTGGGGCGGTGCTTCTGGGTTTGAAACGTATATTACCAAAAAAGCTTTTGAAGTTGCGAAAATTGTAATGGATAGAAGACACGTTGAATTTACGGAACAAGACAAAGCTATTTTAGAACACGTTTTTGAAGAATCTAAAAAGTGGAGAAAAGAATAAATCGTGTTTATTATATTTTAGTAAACCACAATTGATTATTCAGTTGTGGTTTTTTTTGATTTACGAATAGTGTTTCATTATACGATTATTGTGTGTAAATTTGCACGGTGTTTGCGAAAGCCCAACCCGCTGAGATTCGCCCAAAAAAATATTATGACGGATAGAAAAAAAGTTGCTTTTTATACATTAGGTTGCAAGCTGAATTTTTCGGAGACTTCTACTATTGCTAGAAATTTCACAGAGGAAGGTTTTGACCGCGTAAATTTTGAAGAAGTTGCCGATATTTATGTTATAAACACTTGTTCTGTAACTGAAAATGCAGACAAACAATTCAAGCAGGTGGTGCGAAAAGCGATGAAATTAAATGATAAAGCATTTGTTGCGGCGGTAGGTTGTTATGCGCAATTGAAGCCAGAGGAATTGGCAAATGTAGATGGTGTAGACTTGGTTTTGGGTGCTACAGAAAAGTTTAAAATTACTGATTATATTAATGATTTGTCCAAAAATGATATGGGCGAAGTACATTCTTGTGAGATTTCGGAAGCTGATTTTTACGTTGGAAGTTATTCGATTGGGGATAGAACTCGTGCATTTTTGAAGGTTCAAGACGGGTGCGATTATAAATGTACGTATTGTACAATCCCCTTGGCACGAGGTATTTCGAGAAGTGATGCGTTAGAAAATGTATTGAAAAATGCAAAGGAAATTTCGGAGCAAAACATCAAGGAAATTGTTTTGACAGGAGTGAATATTGGCGACTATGGGAAGGGTGAATTTGGAAATAAAAAACACGAGCATACTTTTTTAGAATTGGTTCAGGAATTGGATAAAATGGAAGGAATTGATCGCTTACGAATATCCTCGATTGAGCCTAATTTATTAAAAAATGAAACAATTGATTTTGTTTCTAAAAGCCGGACTTTTGTTCCGCATTTTCATATTCCTTTGCAATCGGGGAGCAATGAAATTTTGAAATTAATGAAGCGTCGATATTTACGCGAAGTTTATACCGACCGCGTGAATAAAATTCGGGAAGTGATGCCGCACGCTTGTATTGGTGTCGATGTGATTGTTGGTTTTCCTGGAGAAACCGACGAACATTTTCTTGAAACCTATCATTTTTTGAATGAAATGAATATTTCCTATTTACATGTTTTTACGTATTCCGAGCGTGACAATACTGAAGCTGCCGATATGGATGGAGTTGTTCCTGCAAATGTTCGAGCCAAAAGAAGTAAAATGTTGCGTGGTTTATCTGTGAAAAAACGACGTGCTTTTTATGAAAGTCAACTTGGCACCAAACGAATTGTGCTTTTTGAAAGTGAAAACAAAGGCGGGTACATTCAGGGTTTTACAGAAAATTACGTTAAAGTGAAAACACCTTGGAATCCAGAATTAGTGAATACGTTGCACGAAATTAATCTTATCAAAATTGATGAAGATGGAAGTATGCGATTAGAGTTTTTAAAAAATAAAATTACAGCTTAATTCCTAGAGCCAGCAAATCTATATTGGTTGGATTCTTTCTAAAAAAAATGCTATTTTTGTTAAAATTGCCACTATTTTTAGTTTTATCTCATAGGCAATTTTCATTATTTTTTCAGAAAATTATTTATAAAATCTTCATTGTCAAAGTTATCTGGAGTAAGGATTTTTGTAAAAAATATCTTTTTCTCTTGAAAAGAATATTCTAATAATATCAATTTTCCATGTAAAAAAGTTTCAAATTGTCATGAAAATGCATTGTCTTTAATTACCATAATTGCTTGTACTTAAATAAAATCAGTTACTTTATTCGGCACTTCGATTATTAGAATCTTGGTTTTTTGTTTAATTTCAATATCAAATTTGCCTCGAGCTAATTATTTCTTTCGTAAAATCTTTTATTGATAGCATTTCAAATTTTTTTATACAAATTTAAGTAAATATTCAAACACTTTATCGGTTGGTAGTCCCATTACGTTGGCATAAGAACCTTCAATTTTTGAGACGCCAATAAAACCTATCCATTCCTGAATTCCATAGGCGCCAGCTTTATCAAAAGGCTTGTAATTTTTCAAATAATAATGGATACTTTCATCGCTCAAAGCGTTAAATGTAACTTTGGTAACTTCGTGAAAAGTGATTGTTTTTTTTATCGTTTTGAAACAAACGGAGGTGATGACTTCGTGAGTGTCATTTGATAAAGATTTTAATATTTGAAAGGCATCTTCATGATTTTTGGGTTTACCTAAAGCATTATTTTTGTACCAAACAATTGTGTCACTTGTAATTAAAATTTCATTTTCATTTAATTCTCCTTCAAATGCATTAGCTTTTAATTCGGCTAAAAAGTTGGTGATTTTTTCAGCTTTTAAAGTATCTGGATAAATTTCTTCAATATCTTTCAATCGAATTTCAAAATCTAAGTCTAAATCTTTGAAAAATTGCTGTCTTCTTGGAGATCCTGAGGCCAAAATAATTTTATGATTTTTTAAAATTGCTTTAAGCATTATTTTTTATATTTAAAATGATTACCAAAATTGAGAGAATAACAAAAAACAAAATCCATTTCAAAATTGTACTCAAATGATGGAAATCTTTTGGTTCTTTTGCAGACCAAATTTTTACTGTAAAATAGAGTAGTGGACTTGCTATGAAAACCAATCCAAAAATGGAACTTAGTATTAAATTTCCATCAAAAATATAAACCTTTAAGTAATAAAATATACAAATTACTGGAATAAAACTTAAATAAAAAACAACTTTAGTTGCTTTTGGAACGCCAATAACGATTGGTAAAGTATTCATTCCTTGACTTAAATCGCCATTTATAGCTTCAATATCTTTTAAGATTTCACGAATTAAATTGATGATAAAAGTAAAAACAGCAAAATCAATTAAAATACCAAAAAGCAAACCCATTATTTTTTGATTTTCATCGTAAGTTGCAGGCAATAAATCAAAAAGACCAATGATTAAAACACTTGCAGAAAGTAGCAAGGAAATGATAATATTTCCAATCAGTAAACTTTGTTTAAAACTTGTGGCATATAAATAAAGTGTGGACGCAATTAGAATAAATATGATCGCAAAATTCGGTCTTTCGATTACATTTGACAAATAGAAACCAATTACTACGCCTATAAAAGTAAACGCTACATATAGATTATAGGCTTTACTTTCTGTAATGTATTTTCCAATAATTAGGGAATCAGGTCGGTTTTCAGAATCTGTTTCTTGGCCAAAAATGGCATTAATAATATAGCCTCCAGCCGCAATGCAAACAGATGAAAGTACTAATAAAACATATTGCCAATCGGCAAGTGACAAGGGTACATTTTGAAGTTTTAAAAACCCATATCTAAAGATTAATTGCATAAAAGCAAGCATCAGCAGGTTTTGGCAGCGTATTAATTTAAGTAAATTAAACATTTTAATTTTGTATAATAGTCATTAATCGTGTTTTCCGTCGTAATATAAATGCCATTTTCCTTGCACTTTCATCACTTGCTCAATTACGTCTCTAGCAGCTCCTTTTCCTCCATTTCTATGGGAAATATATGTTGAAATTGCTTTTATTTCATGACTTGAATCCTGCGGACACGATGATAACCCTACCAATTGCATCACATGAAAATCAGGAATATCATCGCCCATATATAAAATGTGTTCGGGAGAAATAGCATATAATTCGCAATATTCTTTAAAGGTTTCTACCTTATTTGAAGTTGCCATATAGATGTCTGTAATTCCAAGATTTCTCAATCGGGTTCGAACGCCTTCATTGCTTCCACCAGAAATAATACACACATTATAACCGCTTTCTATGGCTGCTTTCATAGCAAAACCATCTTTAATATTCATCGTCCGAAGCATCTCGCCTGATGGAGTAATATGAACCGAACCATCAGTAAGCACGCCATCTACATCGAAAATAAATGTAGTAATATCGTTCATTATTTCTTTATAACTTTTTGCCATTATTTTGAATAGATTTGGTTAACATTTTATAAATATTTTTTTGATTTTCATCTGATAAAAAGGACAAATGAGCATTTATGGTTTCAATATCATTACGAATTGCAGGCCCAGTTTGTGCTTCATTTGGCGAAAGGTTGGTAATTTTTTCTGCAGTTTCTTTAATTAAAGGTTTTAATATTTCGAACGGCACGTTATTTTTTATGCAAATATCATTTCCAATTTCATACAAATGATTGGTGAAATTATTTACAAATACAGCTGCTACATGAAATACTTTTCGTTGTTCTGAATTGATTGCAAAAACAGAATCCGAGATTGCTAGCGCTACTTTTTGTAACAATTGAAAATCGGAAGCATTTTGACTTTCCAAACAAATTGGAATCGATTTGAAATTGACCGCTTTGTTTTTAGAGAAGGTTTGCAAAGGATAAAAAACGCCTTTTCGATTATTTGATGCTAAATTTTCCAATGAAATTACTCCAGAGGTATGTACAACTAATTTATTTTTATAAGGAATTTGTTCCGAAACAGTTGAAATTGCATCGTCCGAAACGGCAATTATATACAAATCGGCTTCCGCCAATGTGTTCCAGTCATTTGTAATTTTGTTGAAATCTAATAATTGGGAAACCGTTGCTTTTTGTCTTGCATAAACTTGAACCAACTCCATTTCGGCACTATTAATAATGGAGTTTTGTAGTGCTACAATCAAATGTTGCGCTACATTTCCAGAACCAATTATACTTACTTTTATCATTTTGCTAAATTATTGATTTTTTTTCAACTATTTCGATTTTAAGATATTTTATAAACATCACTTAAAAAAGACTTAAATCAACTACTGAAACTAATAATTCAACAAATTTGAATTACTTTTGTACCACTTTTACAGAAAATTCTTTTATAATGGATAAAAAAATAGTTTCCTTTTTGTTTTCGACACGTTTAATGGCTTTTTTATTTTTGTCATTTGCATTTGCAATGATTTGTGGGACTTTTATAGAAAGCAAATACAATACCGATACGGCTCGAATTTGGGTTTATAATGCCTGGTGGTTTGAGGTAATTATGGGTATATTTCTTATAAATTTTGCAGGAAATATTAAACGTTACCAACTTTTAAGAAAAGAAAAATGGGCGACTTTAATTCTTCACATTTCTTTTATTTTTACTTTGTCAGGAGCTTTTATAACCAGATATATTAGTTATGAAGGTATGATGCCAATTCGCGAAGGTGCTGCCGAAAATCAATTTTATTCCGACAAAATGTTTCTTACGTTTTTTGTTGATGGTGATTATCAAGGGCAAATGAAGCGTCGTGTTTTTGAGAAATCATTGTTGCTTTCGCCAGTTGCTAATAATCATTTTTCTATAAAAAGTAATTTTGATACGACCGATTTTAAAATATCTTATAAAGACTATTTATTAGGAGCCAATCAAATTATTAAACCAGATCCAAATGGTGTTTTGTATTTTAAAATGGTTGAATCTGGAGATGGAACGCGTCACGAACATTTCTTGAAAGAAGGCGAGGTTCAAAATATTCATAATATTCTTTTCTCATTGAATAAATTTGTAAAAGGAGCCACAAATATTGTAATTAAAGATAATTCATCTACAATTCAAACGCCATTTGAAGGACAATTTATGCGAATGGCTGACAAATTGAAAGGAAGAGTTATTAAAGATTCGGTTCAGCCGTTGATGATGCGCTCGTTATATAATGTTGGTGGTACACAATTTGTATTTCCAGATCCTGCAGTGAAAGGCGTTATCGGGTATTCTTCAAAAAATGATTACAAAGCCAAAACACATGAAGATGCCTTGGTTTTAAATTTAAGTGCGGAAGGTCAAGATAAAGAAGTTACACTTTTAGGAACAAAAGGGACGATTGGTGAATCAAAATCGGTGAAAATCGGAAAAATTGAATACACCTTTTTCTATGGAAGTAAAGCCTATACATTGCCATTTAAAATCAAATTAAATGACTTTAAAGCCCTTAAATATCCTGGAACCGAAAAGAGTTTTTCTTCTTTTGAAAGCGATGTTACTGTTCAAGATTCTACCTCAAAATTTGATGCCAAAATCTTTATGAATAATATTTTAGACCACAAAGGCTATCGATTTTTCCAATCTTCTTTTGATCCAGATGAAAAAGGAACTGTTTTATCGGTAAACCATGATTATTGGGGATCTTTGATAACTTATATTGGATATTCATTATTGTATTTCGGCTTAATGATGATACTTTTTACAAAGCATTCTCGTTTTGCAGATATTAAAAGAAAATTAGAAGTTGTGAAATTGAAAAAATCAAAATTAATCACGATTGTATTGTTATTGTTCAGTTGCAGTGTATTCTCACAACATAAAGAAGAAAAAATATCGGTGAAGCAAATTGATTCTTTAATTCACAAATATGAAGTTTCAGAGGAACACGCTGCTAAATTTGGACGACTTGTAATTCAAGATGCAGGTGGAAGAATGAAGCCTTTGAATACTTTTTCTTCAGAATTATTACGCAAAGTAAGCCATAAAGATACCTATAGTGGTATGAATTCCGATCAGGTATTTTTGTCAATGACTCAATTTCCAACAGCATGGTATGAAATTCCATTAATTTATATAAAAGCAGGAAATGACAGTATTCGTAAAATTATTGGTATCGATAAAACTGCTCAATACGCTCCATTTATTGCTTTTTTTGATGATAAAGGAAACTATAAATTATCACCCTATTTAGATGCTGCATACAAGGTGGCAAATCCAAATAATTTTGAGAAAGATTTTGTGGAAACAGACAAAAAAGTCAATCTATTAAACCAAGCTACATCAGGAAGTATTCTCCGAATTTTTCCAATTCCAAAAGATAAAAATAACAAATGGGTTTCTCATTTAGAATTAAATCACGCAGGTTTGAAAGGAATGGATTCGATATTTACATCGCAAATTGTGCCACTATATTTAAATTCGCTAAAAAATGCGAGTGAAAAAAATAGCTATAAAGATGTTGATTTCTACTTAGAAGGAATTAAAAAATACCAAAGAAAATTTGGAGTTCAAGTGATTCCAAGTGAAGATAAAATCACAGCCGAGATTGTTTATAATAAATATGATGTGTTCAAAAAACTGTTTTATTTGTATATGATAGCGGGAGTTTTAATGTTGTTACTCACAATTGTTAAAATATTCAAAGACAATAAGTTCATGGCGATTTCTGTGAACGTGATGCACGTTTTCATTGGAATTTTATTTGCCATACATACACTCGGATTGATAGCTCGTTGGTATATTTCGGGCCACGCACCTTGGAGTAACGCCTATGAATCAATAATTTATGTGGCTTGGGCAACGATGTTTTTTGGATTGGCATTCGATAGAAAATCTAAATTAACAGTGGCATCTTCTTCATTTGTAACAGCAATGATTTTAATGGCTGCCTATATGAATTGGATTGATCCAGATATTGCCAACTTACAACCTGTTTTAAATTCCTATTGGTTGATGATTCACGTGGCAGTAATAGTGGCGAGTTATGGTCCATTTGCCTTGGGAATGATTTTAGGATTTGTTTCATTACTTCTAATTTTCTTTACCAATGATAAAAATAAAGAAGTGATGGCATTGAACATCAAGGAAATCACTTATATCAATGAATTGGCTTTGACTGTTGGTTTGGTGATGTTAACTATTGGAAACTTTCTTGGTGGACAATGGGCAAATGAAAGTTGGGGTCGTTATTGGGGTTGGGATCCAAAAGAAACTTGGGCGTTAATCAGTATTATGATTTATGCATTTGTAATTCACTCCCGATTTGTGCCTGCGTTCCGAGGAAAATGGGTTTTCAATTTGATGAGTATGTTTGCCTTTATATCCATATTATTCACTTATTACGGTGTGAATTTTCACCTGGTAGGATTGCATTCTTATGCCAGTGGTGAGGCGACGTCATTAGATTGGATTTGGGAAACTTTATTAGTAATTTCAATAATTGGTTTAGTTACTTATCCTAAATATAGAAAGTACTATAAGTAAATAATTCTTGACCTTAAATTATATAAGCCCGACTTTTGATAGTCGGACTTATTTTCTAATGATAAAGATTTAAATTAAGATATGCTTTTGGGACTTATTTATATAATTTAATTAACTTTAATACAATATAGTTGAATCAGTATATTATTTATAAAATATTCTTCTATTTTTGACGATTCTAAGTCCTTACATTAATTTTTTTTTAATTTTTTTTTAATTTTTTTATTAATTTATTGTAAATTATTTTTATATTTGAAAAATTATTAACCTAAAATAATCTACTTTGAAAATAATTTTATTTTTCTTGGTTACCTTTTCTGGTTTTTCCCAAAGTTTGCACCATCAGATGTTGTCATCTCAGGGTACCTCTACCACTGCAGGTGGTTTAAAAATATCCCAAACTATTGGCCAGCAAAGTGTTATTGGCAATTACCGAGGAACAGAAGTAATGGTTGGTCAAGGCTTTCAACAAAGTCGTTTGATGAAAACAGTAAAACCTTCAGTTATTACTTTAACAACCACTACTTATCCAAATCCCTTTATCGATCACATCAATTTTGAATTTTCGTCTGTAGTTTCAGGTCCAATCAAATTCTCTTTGTATGATTTTATGGGCAGATTAGTTGCTTATCAAGAAAAACCAGCTACTAATACTATTTTAACTATTACGGAACTTTCCTTAGCTGAAGGACAATATTTCGTTAAGTTATCCGCAAAAAACTATAATTATTCCACTAATTTATTAAAAACAAAATGAGAAAATTCTACCTATTATTAATCGTTCTTTTGGCTTTAACCAATTCCTATTCTCAAGAAGTTTATTTCTTAACGGGAACCAACTTTACAAAATATAATTTCAATAGTCAAGGAGAGCCTATGGTTACCCCACTTCAGTCAGGAACCGGTTCATTCTATGAGGTAGGTTACAATTTTTCATTAAACAGTGATGCTTTGTCTTATTCTGCAGCGGTTACTTTAAACGAATACAATGCCCTTGCAGGCACACCAGCTTCTTCTTACAGCTGGCAAACCAAATATGCTGGAGCTCAAATGTCTTTAAATTATTTACATAAAGTAACCAAAAGATTGAAATTTGGTTTACGAGCAGGATTGAACTTATCTAAAATTGTTTATGGTAAACAAAATCTAAATGGAGAAATTTTTGATTTAGGAGATCAAAAAGAATTTTCTGGACTTTACTTTTCTTATTTCGGAGGCGCTAGTGCCAACTATAAATTAAATGATTCCGGTTATTTAAGTTTTGGTTACGGTTTTAGTAATGGATTAAACACGGCTAATAGCACCCAAGAAAAAGTTATATTCAATAATAAACAAATACTATTTGGTATTCACTTCAATATCAATAAATAATTAAAAATATGAAAAAGATAACCTCACTTTTACTATTATTCGTTTCAACAGTGTTTTATGCTCAGTCAAGCGGAATAACTTATCAGGCTATTATTTATAATCCAAATGGAGAAGTAATACCAGGCTATAACAATACCAATGCGCCCTTGGCAAATAAGAATATTTGTTTACAATTTACTATTTTTGATAGTGCCTCACAAACAGAATACCAAGAAAAAATAACTGTTAGCACAGATGAGTACGGGATGGTCAATACGGTAATTGGAACTGGAATTCGAACCGGAGGTTATGCTAGCTCATTCGCTAATGTGAATTGGAGCTTGGCTTCAAAAAGTTTGAAAGTAGGATTAGATACTTTTGGACTTTGCACGAACTTCATCGAAATTAGCAACCAATTGTTCACCTCAGTACCTTATGCCTTTGCTGCTAATAGGGCAGAGAATGTTACTGGAGTGGTGCCAATTGAAAATGGAGGTACCAATGCAACTACCGTTTTAGGAGCTAAAACCAATTTAGGATTACAAAATGTTGATAATACTCGAGATATCAATAAGCCAATAAGTATCGCTACTCAAGCGGCATTAAACTTAAAAGAAGATTTAGTAAACAAATCCACTAATGTTAGTACAGATGCGGCTTCAAATACGAAATACCCAACAGTTAAAGCAGTAAAAGATTACGTAGATACCAATATCAATTTAGGCGGAACATCCTTAACAAACGAAGCCAACATTAGAGCAGCAGCAGATGTGGTTTTAACCAATAACTTAGCTTTAGAAATTACCAACAGAACCAATGCCGATTTATTAAAAGAAGACTTGGTTAACAAAAGTAATAATGTTACAACTGACGGAGCTTCAAATACGAAATATCCATCAGTAAAAGCAATAAAAACCTATGTTGATGCAAGTGATGTAAGTTTAACAACCAATCTAAATGCAGAAACAGCAGCAAGAATAGCAGCAGACAATAATCTTACAACTAATTTAGCCGCAGAGGTAACTAGAGCATCAGCAATTGATAATACTTTAACTAATAACTTATTACAAGAATTA
>SHWW01000087.1 GCA_009693635.1 Flavobacteriaceae bacterium | reverse complement strand
CCTTTGCTATAAGACGAAATGCTATAAACCCGATTTTCATCAAAGCGATCGGCGTGCGTTCCTTGCGGTTGTTCTTTACCAGAATTTGCCATATTTATATAGCTTTTATAACTTCCTTCAAATGGATTTTCCGCTTTATTTTCCGCTAATTTATTCATTCCTAAATCTTCTATAAACGAAGTGAATCCCTCGTCCATCCAACCGTGTTTACTTTCATTGGAAGCTAAAATATGTTGAAACCAAGAATGTCCCATTTCGTGTGCAATAACACCAATAAGTCCTTCATAAGTCCCTCCCCCAAGAATTAAGGTACACATTGCATATTCCATTCCTCCATCGCCACCTTGAATAACGGAATATTGTTCGTAAGGATATTTGCCAACAATTTTATTGTAAAACTGCATCAATTGCACCGTTTTCGTCTGTACATTTTTCCAGTTTTCAATAATTTTAGGGTTGTTTTTATACAAGAAATGAAGCGTTGCACCGTTAGGAACTTGCGCCATATCGTGTTTGTAATTTTTATCGGCAGCCCAAGTAAAATCGTGTACATTTGGTGCTATAAAATGCCAAGTCAATGTTTTTGTTTTCTTTGGATAAACCACATTTGTTCCAGCATCTTGATAGCCGTGACCAATTTCGTTTTTGTTTTGCAAATATCCTGTTCCGCCTAAAACATATTCTTTATCAATGGTAATATTCACATCAAAATTCCCCCAAACACCGTGAAATTCCCTTGCAATATAGGGGTCTGCGTGCCAACCTTCAAAATCAAATTCGGCAATTTTTGGATACCATTGTGCCATCGAAAGTTCCACACTTTCTTTATTATTTCGTCCCGAACGACGAATTTGAACAGGCACTTGCCCGTCAAAATCTAAAGTGAAAGTTGTTTTTTCGCCAGGTAAAATGGCTTTCGTCAAAGTAACTTCGAGAATTGTTTCCACTTCTTTTGCGACAGCGAGAACTCCATCTTGTTTGAAATTTGAAATGTGCAAAAAGCCAATTTCATTCGTTTTCAAGTTTTTAATTCTACTTTCCTTAACTTCTTTATCCCCAATTTTGATTTTATTAACCATTCTTCCATCTGGATCCTTGATGTTTTGCAAGCGCATATCCATCTCACTTCCAGGTTGAAAAGCATTGTTATACAAATGATAAAAAACTTTTTTCAGCGTATCAGATGAATTATTGGTATAAATCAATTCCTGTTTCCCTTTATATAAATAGGTATTTACATTTATGGAAACATCCATTTTGTAGTCAACTTTTTGTTGCCAATAGGCTGAATTTTGAGAAATTACTTTTCCAAAACTTAATAGAAGAATAGAAATTAAATAGAATTTTTTCATAGATAGTTTTAAAATAGAAATAAGCTTGTCGAAATGTATAAAATTCCTGCAAGCTTATTAATATATTTTTCTAAAATTTATCCTTTTACTTTTTTTGAATTTGATTTTTTAGCGATTTTTTCAGCCATTACAATTGCATTGTAAGCATTTACAATTCTTCCGGATTTAGATAAATCAGAAAATTGACGAGAATCTTTTTCATCTCCTCCAACAGTTACTTTTGTAGTTATCGCTGTTCCAGAATCCATCAAAATGTGTTTAACTTGTTTAGCAGACAAAGTTGGATAATACGAACGTATTAAAGCCGCAACTCCTGCTAAATTTGGTGCTGCCATAGAAGTTCCCTGTAAAAATTGATACGTATTATTTGGCGTGGAAGCATAAATTTTTACTCCAGGAGCAAATACATCTACATTTAATTTTCCATAATTAGAAAAATCGGCAACTACATTAGTGCCGTATTCATAATTCAATGCGCCAATAGTAATCATATTGTCTGCAAATTCTGTTATTTTGTCATAAGAATCATTAGGAAAATTGTTTTCTGTATCAATATCTTTTGCATCATTTCCAGCAGCATGAACAATTAAAACATCTTTTGATTCGGCATATTTAATCGCATCATAAACCCATTGTTTGTGAGGAGAAAAAGCTTTTCCAAAACTTCCGTTTATCACTTTTGCCCCATTATCAACTGCATATCGAATTCCAAGCGCAATATCTTTGTCGTACTCATCGCCATCAGGAACTGCACGAACAGTAAGAATTTGAACATTATTCGCAATTCCGTCACCTCCAATATTGTTATTTCTCACCTGCGCTATAATTCCTGCAACGTGGGTCCCGTGAAGAATTTCTTCTTTATCTGGGCCTATAACATTGTTGTCGCCGTATTTTGCGTCCTTAAAATCATCTGGATTATCGCCCAAAACTTTTCTATAATTTGTTTTTAAATTTTCACCACTAATAACTTTTAAATAGGTGTCTAATTCTTTTTGAATTTCTTTTTTCAAATCGGCCACACTCAATCCATAAGAAAGCATCTGTTTCATAATGCCTTTACTTTGGATTATTTCCGGTTCTTTAGAATCTATTGCGTCTAAATCTTCAGCGGAGTATCTCGGTTTTCCGAGTAGTTTCACCAATGTTTCATCTGCTTTTGTAGTTCCATTTAAAGCACGTTCTATTTGAGTTTTCGCTTGATTGGCTTCCTCAATTTTATTGTCATTAAGTTTTTTTGCTTCTAAATAGGCAGCCTCGTCGACTAAATTTTTATTGTTGATGATTCTTTCGTATTCCAAATTCTCTTTAGTAATATTTCCAAGAAAATTCCAACCGTGAATGTCATCGATATAGCCATTTTTATCGTCATCAATTCCGTTTCCTGCAATTTCTTTTTTATTGGTCCAAATCACCGACTTCAAATCTTTGTGTTCAATATCAACACCAGAGTCTACAATTCCCACAATTACAGAAACTCCTTTTTTGCCTTTTAACAATTCAGAATACACTTTGTCAACGCTCATCCCGGGAATACTGTCTTTGTCTAAATCCAGATGGCTCCATCTTTTTAGTTGAATTTCGGTAAGTTTTCCTTTTTTAGCAACTGCTACTTTTTCAGCGGATTGCCCATTTGCCGAAAGCGACACCGTTAATGCTGCAATAATTGATAAATACGTTAATTTGATTACATTCATTTTGTTAGTTTTAATTAATTTTTCGTCCAAAAATACTTTAAGAAATTGAATTATATGATATTGGTTAACACTATTTTAAGATGTCATTGCAAGTAAACTTTTCTTTTAATCGGACTCCTTTTTCGGTTTTTTCGACTGTAATTATTTCATTGTGCGCATCGTGTTCCAAGAATAAATAGTAATTATTATCCGCCGCCGCGGTCATAAATTTCGCCTTTTCATCCATTGTTAATAATGGCCTTGTGTCGTATCCCATAACATAAGGAATTGGCACGTGTCCGGCTGTTGCCAATAAATCGGCGCAAAAAACAATCGTTTTGTCTTGGTATTTTATGTGGGGAATCATCTGTTTTTCGGTGTGACCATCTGCAAAGAAAATACCAAATCCGAGTTCTGATTTTTCAAGGAAATCGCCATCTGGTTTTTGAATAAAATGCAATTGCTCGCTCTCTTGAATTGGTATAATATTTTCGTGCAAAAAAGATGCTTTTTCACGAGGATTTGGTTTTGTTGCCCATTCCCAATGATTTTCATTTGTCCAATACTTTGCATTTTTAAAAGCAATTTCATATCCCGTTTTGTCAGAATTCCATTGCACACTTCCACCACAATGATCAAAATGCAAATGCGTCATAAAAACATCAGTAATATCGTCTCTGTGAAATCCATATTTTGCCAACGATTTATCGATGGAATGCCTTCCCCAAAGTGAATAGTAGCTAAAAAACTTCTCTGATTGTTTGTTCCCCATTCCGGTATCAATCAATATTAGTTGCGCACCATCTTCAATAAGTAAGCACCTTGCGGCAATGTCAATCAGATTGTTTTCATCGGCAGGATTGGTTCTGTTCCAAAGTGTTTTGGGTACAACGCCAAACATTGCGCCTCCATCAAGCTTAAAATTTCCAGATTCTATGGGGTATAATTTCATAATTTAGATTTGTAGTTTTGAAATCTTTTGCAATTTAGGGAATCTGAATGGCTTTATTAAGGTCTTAAATCAAATTTTTCTATACAATTATTAGTTAAAAAGTATTGAAGGAATAGGACAAAAACATTTTATTGTAATATATTTGTCCTTTATTTAGACAAAATCAAAATAAGCTATATTATAGAATGTTTAAAAATCTAAAATAAGGAGTTGATTTTCAATTAATATTTCAGTTTTATTATTATAAAAAATAAGAAAATGATACAAGTATCAGATACAGCGAGTAAAAAAATAGTCGATATGATGAAAGACGATGGTTTTGACGCAGCTATAGATTACGTTCGAGTTGGGGTGAAAAGCGGCGGCTGCTCTGGACTGTCTTATGAATTAAAATTTGACAAACAAATCGGCGAGACAGACAAAGTGTTTGAAGTTAATAATGTGAAAATTGCTGTCGAAAAAAAATCTTTTTTGTATTTAGCAGGAACCATTTTAGAATTTTCAGGAGGTTTAAACGGAAAAGGATTTGTTTTTAATAATCCAAATGCAAGTAGAACTTGTGGTTGCGGAGAATCATTTTCGCTATAAATCATATAATTAAATGAGTAAATATACCGAAGACGACTTAAAAATCGAGCTCGAAACTAAAGAATACGAATACGGATTTTACACTGATTTAGAATCGGAAACGTTTCCTATTGGTTTAAATGAAGACATAGTTCGCGCTATTTCTCGCAAAAAAGAAGAGCCACAATGGATGACCGATTGGCGTATTGAAGCTTTTCTTTCTTGGCAAGAAATGATTGAGCCAGAATGGGCTAATGTTCATTATACAAAACCAGATTTTCAGGCAATATCTTATTATTCCGCTCCAAAAGCGGTAGATCCCAATAAAACCCTAGACGACGTCGATCCGGAACTTTTAGAAATGTATAAAAAGTTGGGGATTTCTGTCGATGAACAAAAAATGATGAATAATGTGGCGATGGATATTGTAGTTGATTCCGTTTCGGTGGCTACAACTTTCAAGAAAACATTA
>SHWW01000086.1 GCA_009693635.1 Flavobacteriaceae bacterium | reverse complement strand
TAATTGATACTGCAGGAAGATTGCATAATAAAGTCAATTTGATGAACGAATTGAGTAAAATAAAGCGGGTAATGGAAAAAATAATACCTGATGCTCCGCATGAAATTTTATTAGTTTTAGATGGTTCTACCGGTCAAAATGCCTTTGAGCAAGCGAAACAATTTTCTGAAACTACAGCGATTAATGCATTGGCAGTTACCAAATTAGATGGCACAGCAAAAGGTGGTGTTGTGATTGGAATTTCTGATCAAATGAAAATTCCTGTAAAATATATTGGAGTTGGGGAAAAAATGGAGGATTTACAATTGTTTGACCGTAAGGTTTTTGTTGACTCGCTTTTCTCGGATTAAGTCATTTCTTTAATTTTTTATACATTGTAATCATTTTGTCTCTTGTTTGACTAAATTTGTAATGTGAATAAACTAGTTTCTATCCTATTTGTATTTTGCCTTCTTATTTTTCAATCTTGTATTGAAATTATGGATGAATTAACAATTCACGATGATGGTTCAGGAACTTTAAAATATGCCATAAATTTAAGTTCAAGTCGAGTGAAGGTTAATTCAATCTTAGCATTGGATAGCTTAGATGGAAAGAAAGTTCCAAGTATTGATGAAATTAAAGCAAAAGTTCTATTGTTTAAGAAAACATTAACATTACAAAATGGAATTTCGGCAGTAAATGTATCAGAAAATTACACTGATTTTATTTTTAAATTTGAATGCAATTTCACAAATATTGATTTACTTCAAGAAGGTCTTCGCAAATCTTTTTCAATTATTTCGAATGATAACAAAATTTCAGAATCAGAATTCTCTTGGCTTTCATGGGACTCAAAAGTTTTGAAACGATCTATCCCTTCCATCGCTACCGAAAAATTACAGCGCATTACAGAAAATGATTTAGCCCTATTAAAAACAGGGACTTATACTTCTATTACTCGCTTTGATAGACCAGTAGTCCGCTTTGAAAATCCACTTTCAAAGCTTTCAAAAGATAAAAAAGCATTGATGTTAAGAACAGACACTTATAGTTTAAAAGAAAAACAATCCTTACTTGAAAATACAATCTATTTATTTTCCAATTAGAGAATGAAGATATTTTGTAATTTCGTTAAATAATTTCTGGACCAATGCAATTAAACAAATTTCTTTCCTTTTTATTCATATTAATTTCTTCTTTCTTTGTTGCTCAGAAATCTGAAACATTAATCCCAAAAGATGCTGTAACAGTATTTAGTATAAATAACATTAATTTACTCCAAAAAATTTCAATTGATGAGTTAATTAGTTATGAGTTTATGGAAGAAATTCATCAAGAATTATTCGATGGTTCTACTAGCGGAAAAACTTTAAAAGATGCAGGTCTCGATTTTGATCAAAAACTAAATATTTTTTACGGTAAACTCGATAAGTGTGAACTTTCTGGCTTCACCTTTGGAATTAAAAATCAGGAGCAATTATTTACTGTTTTTGATGACTTTGAAGCAGTTTCATATCCTAATTTAAATGGTGCAGTGGTGTATGAATCATTTTTCAATAATTTAATTGTTAAAAATGGTGCAGCACTTTTAATTCGAGTAGAACCTAGTATGGAGCATATTGACGAAGTTGCTGATTCCATATGGTATGCGAGAGGAAATGAAAATCCTTACGATTATATTATTGAAAACGAGGATGAAAGCGTTTTAAATGAAAAGATTTATGACGAGAATACACAGATTGAGAATTCTTTTCCAGATGCTACGCTTGATCCGAATGAAAAGAATTACAACGAATTGCGTGACAGTGTACAGTTGGTATTACAGCGAGAACAATTAGAGAAAATACTTAATCAATTATTTATTGAAAATGTTAATTTAATGCGTTTCGATTCACGATTTGAAGCTCAATTGTTACATCCTGTTGAAGGGGTTTTTTACATGGATAATGCACGAAATATTGATAAATCAAGTGGCTTATGGTATTTTCAAACTGTTCTTCCAAGCTTGTACAAAAATATTCAGGAATTATATGCTGGAAATCTTATTCTTGGAGATTTACGACTTAAAGATAAATCTGTAGAATTTGCTATTGAGGTGCTGTATGGCGAGAAGCTGGGTTCTATTTATATGGAAATGAATGACTCCTATTTCGATAAGCAAGTATTAAAGTATATTCCAGAATCTAGTTCTGGGTTTTTTACGTATAATATAAATCTAAGAAAAGCGTATGAAAAAGCCTTTGAGGTAATAATGCCCTTATTAGAGCAAGAAAAAAATGCCCAGGTTGCAATGAACGTATTAACTATAGAGTTATTAAATGAATTTGTAAATAAAGATGCTTTATTTGGCACCTATAAAGGAAGTATGTTTGGATCTTTTAATGGAATTAAAAAAATTAAAACAAAGAAAATTGAATTTTTCTATGATGAAGATACTTTCGAATATGGAGAAAGAGAAGCAGATGCAGAAGAAGATATGCCAATTGTAACTATTGGATTTTCAATTGAACGAAATGATATTCCTGAAAAAGTACTCAAACACCTAGCGCGTTTAACTTCTAAGGTTAAAAATATGGGAGATTATTGGCGCTTTGACAATGCTATTTTTGATTCTGCACCGCTGTATATGATTAATAAAAATGGTTTGTTTATCTTTTCTAATGATGAAGATCTTGCACTAAATCATGTTCTTGGCTATGGTGCTAATTCAATAAATAATATAAAATTTAAAAATGCTAAGAAAAGTGGTTTCATGTATGCGCATCTAGATGTAAAAACTACTTTAATTCGATTCCCAAAAGATCTCTTAAGTCCAAATCAAAATGAAATGATTGAATCATTAAGAGGTAAGTCTGGAAGTATTGAATTAAAATCAAGTAAGACAAGTAAAGAAAAAACATCGCTAAATCTTTCTTATTCATTTTCTGGAAACGAACAAACGGGAAAACACCTATTGGACTTGATTAATACCATTTATGTAGTTTCAAAATAAACACTTGTGGCTAAAAAAGTATTACTAATCATTATTCTATCAGTTGCCCTTGCCTGCTTTTTGTTTTTAAAGCCAATTTTCTTTCATAAATCAATTGAAGCCCGATTAATTGACCGCTTGCCTAGCGCTGATTTTATTGGCAAACTTAATATTTTAGAACTTGCCAGGGAAACTAGTGGTATGATGTATTACCATAAGCTAGCATTTCGAGACCTAACATCTAAAGAGTTTTTACTGAGTCAAGGAAAATCATATGGGTTAAATTTACAAAAACCAATTTATATTTTTGGAAATGAAGCAGGAGATGGAGGTTGTTTAATTCATGTCAGTGATAGCATGAAAATAGCTTCAGGTATTGAGCGTCTAAGAAAATCTGTGGATATAAAAGATACCTTAATCGATAAACAAAAAGTTTTTTTTAGTAAAAAAGATAATGTTTTTATGCATTATGGATCTAATTATTTACTTCTTTATAAAGGAGCTTTATTTTCAAAAATATTGAATTCTGTTTTAAAAGCTAAATACAAAAAAATACAGCCTTTATGGTCTCGTTTTCTTAAGGATATTCATTTTAAAAATGAACACCTTGTTATTTACTCAAATTGGTCTAAGTTTAAAGATGCAGGAATAGCCACTGCGATTTTTGCCCATGACAGTGATTCCTTAAGTTTTAATTTAAAAAGCTATTTACGGAAGACGAAACCTTTTTACATTAAAAAAAAGAAAACGGGTTTGGCATTTGCATCTGTTCCTGATGCAAATAAATCTGTTGAATTACATTTAGATCTTTCTGAATTAAAAAATCACTTGGATGACCCTTTATTGTTACTAGGCATGAACTTAGGGAAACGAATTGGCTTTCCTTTTATCGATTTTATTAAAGCTTGGGAAGGCGATCTGTGTTTTGTTGAAGGTGGATCACAAAAATCCCGAGAAAATTATATCGAAACGGAGCTTGACGAAAATTTTAATACTACTGAAGTTCAAAAATTTAGAGATGTTTTCGTGCCTGGTTATTCTTTGTATTTATCCTCTAATCAGTATGGAAACAAACTTATTAATCGGCTATTTGCAAAGGGAATAATGACTTCTGAAGCTCAAAAAATTCGCTTTTTATATTCTCCTTTACTTACGATGAGACAAGCGAATGGCTATATTCAGCTTTATTCAGGAAATCAAGCACCTCGTTTACTTACTAGTTCTAATAATAGTATAGTTTGGACAGAAAAAGGGACAGTTTATCGCTTCAACATTGATTCCTTAAATCGGTATGAAATATTTGGAAGTCTTCAAATTCCAGTTAAACGAATTTTCAGAAGAAATAAGATAATTTAATCAGAAAGAACAAAACTGAATTCTTCAGAATGAAGTTCAATATAATTTAGAGTTTCATTTATTTCATTTAGGTCAAAAGAAGAAACCAATTTTGTTTTAAAATCTTTAAAATGGGCAATACCTCTAAAATAGTTGCTGTAATGCCTTTTCATTTCTGCAATTCCAACATGCTCTCCTTTCCATAAGACACTCATTTTTAAATGCTCTCGAGCTGCTTCAACACGGTCTTTTAAGTCAGGAGGCGTTAACCTCTCTCCTGTTTTCATAAAATGTTTTATTTCGTTGAAAATCCATGGATAGCCTATACTTGCCCTACCAATCATAATTCCATCTACTCCATAGCGGTTTTTATATTCAAGTGCTTTTTCTGGTGTATCAACATCTCCATTTCCAAATACTGGAATTTTCATTCGAGGATTGTTTTTTACTTTGCCAATTAAGTCCCAATCAGCTTCACCTTTATACATTTGCTTTCTTGTCCGACCGTGAATTGAAATAGCTTCAATCCCGATGTCTTGCAAGCGTTCTGCTGTCTCAACAACGTATTTTGTATCATCATCCCATCCTAACCTAGTTTTTACTGTTACAGGAAGACTAGTTGCTTTTACAATTTCCGATGTCATAAAGACCATTTTAGGAATATCTTGAAGAATTCCAGCTCCTGCACCTTTACATGCAACTTTTTTTACGGGGCAACCATAATTAATATCTAATAAATTTGGTTGTGCTCTTTCGATGATTT
>SHWW01000085.1 GCA_009693635.1 Flavobacteriaceae bacterium | reverse complement strand
AGCTACAGCAAATAAGACATAAGCTGTGTTTTTTACAGCATTATTTTTCATGAACATTCCAGTTACTAAAATTCCTAAACCAAAAATTGTTCCAATAATTGGAAAGTGGTTTACCACCAAATGTAAATGTGCATCGTTCATATTTATGTTATTTAATTTATTACTAATTCAATTCGTATTTGTTTTCAAATCTACTAATAGTTAAACAAAAATTGATAGTATTTTGTATTAATTTTCTATTTTAATTTAAAAGTTATCCTGCTAAGGAAACCCCTATTAAAGAACCAATTCCGTAAGTTACTGCGGCTGCGGCTAAACCAAATGCAACTTGCCTAAATCCTGAAAATACAATACTTTTTCCAGTTAATAGTGTAATGGCTGCACCAATTCCGAATAATCCAATGACACTACTTCCAATACTTAATAATATGGCATTTTTTCCATCTAAAATCATAAATGGATACAATGGAATGATCGCTCCAATTGAGAATAAGATGAAAGAGGCTATTGCAGCTTCCCAGGCAGAACCGCCCAATTCTTCCTTGTCAATTCCTAATTCTTCTTTAATGATAGCTTCAATTGCAGTTTCTGGTGTTTCAAATGCTTTATCGGCCAATTTTTTTGCTTCTTCAATATTCATTCCTTTTGCTTGGTACAATAAAACCAACTCTTTTTTTTCTTCTTCTGGTGAGGATTCTAATTCTTCCATTTCCAAGTCAATTTGACGTTGGTTCAATTCTCGTGAACTTTGAACAGAAAGCCATTCGCCCATAGCCATTGAAATTGCACCCGCCATCAATCCAGCAATTCCAGTCAATAATATCGTATTATTTGAAACTGCAGCGCCTGCAACTCCCATAACTAGACTCATATTGGAAATCAATCCATCATTTGAACCTAAAACAGCGGCTCGAAGTGCATTACCACCAACCGATTTATGACGACTTTCAAATTTGGATAATAAACCTCCTGAAACATTCAATGCCTTGTTATTATTGACGGCTTCAATAATATTTAAGTGATTGTGTTCAAAACCATTTGGCTTTTCCCCATTTTCAATTTTATTTTTAATTGCATTTAATGCAAATTGCTTTTCAATATCAGATAAACTACTAATTATAGAACTGTATCCGAAAATTTTACCCAATTTCAATTGCAATTTAGCTCTAGAAGATGGCAAAGGCATTTCATATTTTGAATGAAATTCATTGACTTTGCCCAACATATGATTGGCGTGCCCTTTTTCAATATCAGCCAAACTTTTCAATATTCGATTTAAAGTATCATCCGATTGAATATTTGCGATACTATCGTACAAAAAGGCAGTATCTACCTCTGTTTGCAATTGCCCTTTTAGCTTGTTTAAATCCATTTCAATTGTATTATTTGTTATACAAAATTACCATTAAATCAATGAAATTTTACTAATAACTACTTAACATCTTCAATAGAAACCCTAAAAATTACTTTAGTTCCGCCTATAATTATTTTGATTTTCTCTTAAATAACAAATATAGACTAAATATAAAAAAGCGCCTTTAAAACCATCTAATTTTTAAGCTAAAGTTAATATATTTTATAGATTACTTTTGTAATTCAAATTTTCTTATTTTTGTAAAAAATATTTCTATGACATTTTTAAGAAAAATATCGCCATTTTATACGCTTGCTTTATTCTATATCATTGTTAGTTTCATTTTACGAATCATCCTGCTTTTTCATCCAATAACTCAAACTTCATTTATATTTATTGATACTATCAAAATTTTTTTCTTAGGATTACTATCTGATTTTTTTGTATTTGTAGTCGCAAGCGCCTTTTTATGGTTGTATTTAATATTCATTTCCAATTCGAAATACCTAAAACCGTATGGCTATGTAATTTTTGGACTACTAGCTTCCCTTTTGATATATGTTAAGTTTTTTAATACCATTCTCAATGAATACGGAGGTGTTTTACCCGAAATTGGCTTTACTTTCATTGCAATTAAAACAATATTATTTGGTTTATTATTATTCTTGCCTAAATACCGAGATGCCATTCGCTACTGGCTTTTTAGCTTTGTTATCTTCTTATTTGTGGTGATTTTACTTCAAAATGCAATAAGTGAATTCTTCTTTTGGAACGAGTTTGGTGTAAAATACAATTTCATAGCCGTAGATTATTTGGTTTATACCAATGAAGTAATTGGAAATATTATGCAATCTTATCCAGTGATTCCATTGTTTTCAACCTTATTTATTGTTGCTGGATTGGTTACCTATTTCATAGTTAAAAAATCAAAAAATTACATCGAAAATATTCCTACAATAGCAGAAAAAATTAAAATTTCGGGAGTGTATTTTGGATTATTTGGAATGTCACTTTTTGTAATTCCTTATCTTTCAACCAAAGAAAATTCAGATAATATTTTTGCCAATGAATTAGAAGCTAATGGAATTTATAAATTTTATCAAGCATTTATGAATAGCGAATTGGATTATTTTAAATTCTATAAAACGCTTCCAGAAAAAGAAGCTTATGATTTGTTAAATACACAAATAACTGGTAGTATTAGCGGAACAACTTTAAAAGATATTAAAAGCATAGGCGTTGAAAATCATAAAAATGTGGTGTTAATTACTATAGAAAGTTACAGTGCTGAATTTCTAAAAATGTATGGAAACGAACAAAATATCACTCCTTTTTTAGATAGTTTGGCAACAAAAAGTTTGGTGTTTACTAATCTTTATGCGGTTGGAAACAGAACGGTTCGCGGGCTTGAAGCGGTTACTTTATGTTTGCCTCCAACTGCCGGTGAAAGTGTTGTAAAACGAGTTGATAACAAAGAGAAATTCTCAACGGGAAGCATCTTTAAGCAAAAAGGCTACAACGTAAAATATCTTTATGGTGGGGATGCTTATTTTGATAATATGCAGGATTTCTTTGGTGGAAATGGCTATGAAATTGTGGACAAAAAAACATTCAAACCTAATGAAATTACCTTCCAAAATATCTGGGGCGTTTGCGACGAAGATATGTACAACAAGGCAATCACGGAAATGAATTCTGAATTTAAAGAAAATAAGCCTTTTTTCAATCATATAATGACGGTAAGTAATCACCGACCATTTACATATCCAAACGATAAAATTGATATTCCTGGCGATGCTAAATCACGAGAAGGTGGCGTAAAATATACTGATTTTGCAATGAGAGAATTTTTTTTTAAAGCAAAAAAACAACCCTGGTTTGCCAATACTGTATTTGTTATTCTTGCCGATCATTGTGCTTCAAGCTCAGGAAAAACTGAATTGCCGGTTGATAAATACCGAATTCCGGCAATGATTTATAGCCCTGGATTTATAGCACCGAACCATTACACGAATTTGATGTCACAAATCGATGTGATGCCAACAGTTTTCGGTCTGTTAAACTTTAATTATCAAAGTAAATTTTTTGGTCAGGATGTGTTGAAATCAGATTATAAACCAAGAGCTTTAATTGCTACTTATCAAAATTTAGGGTTAATAAAAGACAATGTTTTAACGATTATTTCCCCTAAGCAACAGGTAAAACAATTGCAATTGACTTTGATTCCAAATTCAAAACTAGCAAGTGATTTCCAATTTTTATACGACCAGAAACCTATTGCAAAACCAAGATTAGATTTAGAAAACGAAACGATTTCTTACTATCAAACGGCTTCTGATGTTTTGAGGAAAAAGAAGTATCAAAAATAAGTTAATCTCTAATTATATTAATCTATAACAACCCATTGTATTTTCTAATAAACCATTCCGCAGTCAATGAAATTGCTATTAAAATTAGCAGCCAAATCCAATCTATCAAAGGTGTTTTTTTAATTATTGCCTTTTGAACCGATTTGTATTCTTCATTTTCCAAAAGCAATTGTATCAATGAATCGACTTTATTAGGAAAAACAACTTGCCCTTTCGTTTGTGATGCCAATTGGGTTAATTTATTTAAATCTGGATTTACAAATTGTTTCTCAATATCAAAATCTAATATCTCAAAATATCCATTATAAACGGTATTTGAATTCAATTCTTTAACCATAAAATTATATTGTCCTGCTATCAATCCATCTAAATTTACTTTAAATGAAGTAGCTGTTTTCAATAAATCAAATGTTTTTGTAGCCTTCGTATTTTTATTTACAATAGTACTATTCAATCTCGCTTTTTCGTCAAATTCATAGTTCTTATTGAAATATTGTGCCGAAATTTCTATTGCATCTCCCGAATTATAATATCCTTCGTGATTCACAACCAATGATTTTTTAGAAGCATTTGAAGCTAGAAACTGAATTGTTTTATCAATAAAAACATCATATTTCTCATATGATTTAGTTTCTACGTGGCTTTGTAAACGCCATTTCCAACTGTTTTCACCCAATAAAAAAGCCATTCGTTTTCCCTGATTTTCTGAAAATGCAAGCAAAGGCGCATAGGTCTCAATATTCCTGATTTTTGAAGACAACAATACATTTACATTTGCAGAAGCGGTTACCATTCCAAACGAATTTTGCAAGGGTGGAAATTGTTCAAATCCAATATCATCCAGCGCAAAAAGGTTGAAATCGCTTTCATAATTAGCTAAATAATCTTCAGTTTGGCTGCTCATTTTAAAAAACAAACTGCTTTGTTGTTGGTTCAAAAAATTAAACCCTGTTTTGGTGCCTGTAATAATAAACGTATTAATTTCCGCAGTTTTATTGGCTTCGAAAAAGGATTTAAAATCAGCTGTTGGTTGGTACAAAATTGCAATGTTATACTTTTGAAAGTCTTTTATTTCATTAGGTTTAACAATCGTTACTTTTCGTTGAACATTGGTTTCAATGGCACGTTTCAAGGCACCTATATCAGGATGATTAAGCGAAGAAACAATCGCGATTTCTGTTTTCTGATCGATGATTTCTACCGCAAAATTCTTAGTATTGTTGTACGAATTTTTCTCTTTTTCTTTTGAAGTAATTGATGCTTTAAAAACTTGTAAACCAATTTTTTCTGCTGGAAGCAAAACAGAAACAATAGCTGATTTTTTTGAAGATGAAAAAGAAACAGTTTGCCTATTTAAAATTGAAT
>SHWW01000019.1 GCA_009693635.1 Flavobacteriaceae bacterium | reverse complement strand
AAAGTCATATACATCATACTGCCATCGAGGTTGAAGGAATAGCCGAGGGGCAACATGAACGAGACGATTCTGTCTTTTACTCCAAAACGTTCTAGTTCTTCGGTTAGTTTTGGAAATACTGCTTCGGAACTTGTGGTACTAAAGGCGATTACAATTGGGTTTACCATTCTTTTTAGTAAAATAGTCATTCTTGATTTCAGAAAAATATAACCTACCAAAACTAAAATGAACCAAAGCGTTGAAATTCCAACTAAAAAAGAACCGAAAAATTTGGCGTAGGTCAATACTAATTCGTTGAAATCTCGAATGGCAAAAACTCCCGCAATAGCTCCAAAAACACCTATTGGAGCGAATTTCATTACATAATTCACCATTTTCAAAACGATGTGCGATAATTTATCTAAGGCATTTACAACTGGTTTTGAATTGTCGCCAATTGCGGCTGCAGCCAATCCAAAAAAGATAGAGAAAATTACGATTTGTAGGATTTCATTTGTTGCCATTGCTTCCACAATGCTTTTAGGAATAATGTGTTCGATGAAATTTTGAGCTGAAAATGCTTGAGTTTTCTCGGTAACTTCGCTTGCAGTGGTTACATCGATATTCGATAAATTCAATCCTTCGCCTGGTTTCAAAACATTTACCCAAAACATACCTATTAATAATGAAATAAAGGATGCTGTGAAAAACCAACCCATTGCTTTTCCTCCAATTCTACCTACGGATTTGATGTCGCCAAGTTTAGCAATTCCAACGACTAATGTTGAGAATACTAAAGGCGAAATTATCATTTGCACCAGTCTTATGAAGATGGTTGCTAATAGTTTGATATAACCACTAAATTCTTTTGCACCCTCAGGAGGAAGGTTGTTGTGAATTATAATTCCAAGTATTCCACCCAATAGCATTGCAATTAGGATTTGGAAGGTTAGGTTTCCTTTTAGAGATTGTTTTTTAGATTCGGGATTGTTCATATTAAATTTGATTTTTGTGAATAGCCCTGATTACCTCACTTGATTTTCATTTTAATCGGAGTTCAGTGAACTTCGTTTGCAGCGGTATCCCACGCTTTTTAGCGTGGATATAGCGGAAAGCAAGATTAGCTTCGAATAAAACTATTGATAAATTTTGTTAATTAAATAGAAATCGGCGAGAACAATTGCTGCCATCGCTTCAACGATAGGCACTGCGCGAGGAAGCACACACGGATCATGACGCCCTTTTCCTTGTAATTCGATGATATTTCCTTGATTGTCTAAAACTTCTTGTTTTTGGATTAAAGTGGCAACAGGCTTGAAAGCAACACGGAAATAAATATCCATTCCGTTCGAAATACCACCTTGAATTCCCCCTGATAAATTAGTTTTTGTAGTGCCATCAGTATTGTATAAATCGTTATGATCGCTACCTTTCATTTGTGCTCCACAGAAACCGCTGCCATATTCAAAGCCTTTCACCGCGTTGATAGAAAGCATTGCTTTGCCTAAATCGGCGTGTAATTTGTCGAAAACGGGTTCGCCTAAACCCAACGGTACATTTTGCAATACGCAGGTAATTGTGCCACCAACAGTATCTCCTTGCTTTCGAATATCGCGAATGAGTTCTTCCATTTTTATTGCAGTTGCCTCGTCGGGACAACGAACAGGATTGGATTCGGTTTTGGAAAAATCCAAGTCTTGATATGGTTTGTCTAAGAAAATAGTTCCTACGGAAGACACAAAAGCGTTGATTTTGATGTTGGGAAGTAGCTGTTTTGCAACAGCTCCGGCCACTACTCTACTTGCAGTTTCACGAGCTGAACTACGACCACCTCCACGATAATCGCGTACACCGTATTTTTTTTCATAGACATAATCGGCGTGACTTGGACGATAGGTATTTTTTATATCTGAGTAATCATCTGATTTTTGATTAGTATTTGGAATGACAAAGCCAATAGAAGTTCCTGTAGTTTTACCTTCAAAAATACCAGATAAAAACTGTACTTCATCGTCTTCTTTTCGTTGGGTTACAATTGCAGATTGACCTGGTTTTCTTCGGGTCATTTCGTGTTGAATGGCATCAAAATCTAAAGATATTCCTGCGGGACAACCATCAATAATTCCTCCTAATGCATCTCCGTGGGATTCGCCAAAAGTGGTTAATTTAAAGAGGGTTCCAAAACTATTTCCAGCCATATATTTATTAAATTTTAACAAATATAAGTTATATAATTTGAAACCTAAAATATTAATTTTTAATAAATAAAGAATTTTTTATACATTAGCCTATTATATAATTTAGAACCTCATTATTATGAAAATTAAATTTCTACTTTCGTTTGCAGTTTTAACATTACTTTTTTCTTGTTCCTCTGATTCAAATTCAGGAACAGATTCTTCAACACAAACAAATTATTTTCCATTAGCACTCAGAAATTATTGGAAATATAGAGTTTTAACAAATACAATTACCCAAACGGATTCTTTATATGTCTCTAATGATACAACTATAAATACAAAAGTTTATAAAAAATTTAAAACTAGAAATACTCCAATCGGTTTCTTTTCCAATTCTATGAATAAAAATGCGTTACGAATTGATGGTTTTAGATTGTTATTAACTGGATCTTTAGGTTTCAATTTTGGTACTGCTTTACCAATTAATTTGTCACTTAGTGATTATGTTATTTTTCAAGAAAATGCTTCAAATAATCAAGAATTAGGGAGTGTTTTGGGTGTTATAAATCAAACTGTTCAAAATTATCCATTGGTTATTAATTACACTTTAAAAACAACGAATATTGAATCTTTAGCTACTTTTAGTTCTAATGGCCGTGTTTATTCGGATGTAAAAAAAATAAAAACAGTTTTAAATGCTAAAATCACCACTAGTATAACTCTAGCTGGAATTCCTTTTCCCGTTGTTGTGAGTATTTTAGATCCTCAAGATGTAGTAACTTCTTATCAATATTACTCAAAAACTATTGGAAATGTTTACACTAATACGACAATTAACTACCGTTTAAATGCACTTCCGGCAGGAATTACTCTTCCATTACCCACTACTGGAAACCAAACACAAGAAGAGTTTTTACAATCTTATGATGTAAGTCATTAAAATTATTTTACAAAACACAATAGCTTTCAAAGTATTGCGTTCTATTCTTGTAACCTAATTTATCACTTTATGAAAAATCTATTTGTTTGTACGTTATTTTTATTGGGGATTTATTCATTATCAGCTCAAGACATTTCTGATCACACTATTGGACTTAGACTAGGTTCTAATAGAGGATTTGGAACTGAAATTTCCTATCAAATGAAATTAAACTCTGAAAATAGAGCAGAATTTAATTTGGGTTGGAGAAGCAGTAATAGTGTAAGTGCTATGAAATTAAACGGACTGTATCAATGGGTATGGCTCATTGAAGATGGATTTAATTGGTATGCAGGAGTTGGAGGAGGATTAGGAACCTATTCAAATAATACTGCAAATAATAGTAGTAGAACTTTTTTATTTGCTGCAGGCGACATCGGAATTGAATATAATTTTAATTTTCCGTTACAAGCATCTTTAGACTTAAGACCTGAGATTGGAGGAAACGGCTATTTTGAAAATAGTTTTGGAATAGATATCGCTTTGGGTATTCGATATAAATTCTAGATAATTAAATTACTTATTTCTAAGAACCACTTTATATAAATTCTCATATAAAGTTACAATATTTTTAATATCAAACTGTTTTGCGGTAGTTGTCGCATTGTTTTTAAACTCCAATAAAGTTTTCTTGTTTTCTAGAATCTTGATTGCATTTTGCGCCATTTCTTGAGTATTTCCTACGTCGCTTAGATAACCTGAAATTCCATCAAAATTTACTTCCGGAAGTCCGCCTGTATTACTTGAAATAACAGGAACTCCCCAAGCCATTGCTTCTAAAGCTGCAAGTCCAAAACTCTCCGTTTCAGATGGTAACAGAAATAAATCGGTAAAACTAAGTATTTTATCTATTTCATTACTGTTGCCAAAAAAGATAACTTTATCTGAAATTCCCAACTTAATACATAAATTTTCCGCTGCTTCCTTCTCAGGTCCGTCCCCAACCATCATTAATTTAGACGGGATTTGTTGATGAATTTTATAAAAAATTTGTATTACATCTGGAATTCGTTTTACTTTTCTAAAATTACTAATATGCGTAATGATTTTTTCATTAGCATTTGCCATAACCGAGCGTTTAGATGTAATCTTACTTATGTTTTTAATTTTATCTAATTCTATGAAATTAGGAATCACATGAATTTCTTTTTTAATATCAAATAAAGAATAGGTTTCGTCTTTCAAATTTTGTGATACTGACGTAACTACATCGGATTTATTAATACTAAAAGTAACTGCCGATTTATAAAAAGGATGGTTTCCAACTAATGTAATGTCAGTTCCGTGAAGCGTAGTTACCATAGGAATTTTAATCCCTTCGGCTTTCAACATCTGTTTAGCCATATATCCTGCATAGGCATGCGGAATGGCATAATGCACGTGCAACAATTCAATTTTATGAAGTTTTACCATATCAACTAATTTGCTTGATAAAGCCAATTCATAAGGTTGATAATGAAACAAGGGATATTCAGGAACATTAACTTCGTGATAATGAACATTTGCATTTAACAGTTCTAATCGAACAGGCTGATTGTAGGTGATAAAATGAATTTCATGACCTCGTCTTGCCAATTCCAGTCCTAATTCAGTAGCAACAACACCACTTCCGCCAAATGTAGGATAACAAACTATAGCTATTTTCATTGTAATATTTTAGTGAAACGAAAGTAACAAAAATTGGATTGACATTAATTAAACTTTCGTTAAATAAATACAATTATTTAATGATTGCTTCATAAATTACCTTTTGAATATCTTCACGAATATTCTCTTTTGATAATTTATTAACCGTACTTTCAGGAAATGTTCTATTGGATAAAAAGACATATACAATTTCATTTTCAGGATCAGCCCAAGCAATAGTTCCTGTAAAACCAGTATGTCCGAAGCTAATCATAGGTACACATCCACAAGTTGGTCCTGGTCCCGAAATTTGAGGTTTATCAAAACCTAGGCCTCTCCTATTTCCTTCTTTGCAAAAATGACAAGTATTGAAATTGTCAAATGTTTTTGAGGAAAAGTAGGAAACCTCACCGTAATTTCCTTTTTGCAAATACATCTGCATCATTTTAGCAATATCCATCGAATTGGAGAAAATACCAGCGTGACCAGCTACTCCACCTTCCATAGCAGCTGCCATATCATGAACATAGCCTTGTATTTTTTGGTGTCTGAAATAATTGTCGATTTCTGTTGGAGAAATTTGACTTTTATCAAATTTCTCCAATGGATTATAAAATGTATTATTCATTCCAAGCGAATTGTAGAAGTTTTCTTGACTCAATACATCCAACTTTTTACCTGTCATTCTTTCTAAATAATCTTTTAAAATTATAAATGTAAAATCACTGTATTTGTATTCTTTTTTGAGTGATAATTTACTGTTAACAATCATTTTCATAATTGTATCGTGATAATCATTTCTAATAAATAAGCTATCAGCAACCTTTTTTGAAAATTGATCGTTAATAGTTTTGCTATAATATCGTGTCAAAGGAACTTTTGAACTGTCTAATGTTGCTTTATAGAAAGGAATCCAGGCTTGAAAGCCTGCATAATGGGATAGTAAATCTTTAAATGGAATTGTTGCTTTATCAGAATTTTGGAAAATTGGTAACATATCTCCTAATTTTGTATCCAAATTCACTTTCTTTTGATCGTACAATTGCATCATATTTGGCAATGTTGAAACAATTTTTGTTAATGATGCTATGTCATATATATCAGAATTTTTGACTTTTGTAATATTTTCATAAGTATGTGAACCAAACGATTTTTGGTAAATCACTTTTCCTTTTCGAGCTACCAAAACTTGTAATCCTGGTGTCATATTATTGTCAATCGCTTTTTTTGCTATGACATCTATTTGAGCTAAAATAGTTGGATTGATTCCTACATTTTCTGGGGTTGAAAATCCTAAACGATTAATTTTTTTGGTTGACAAACCATCATTTACATTAAAATTTAGAAGAATAGAAACCGGTAGTTTACCTTTCGCTTCAATTGCTCCAAATAACAATTCTGCTGAAACTTCTTGAGCGATATCAGCATTTTGATAGGAAACTACAACTGCTTCTATTTCATCAAAAGTATTTACTGGCAGTAGCGAATAGGGTTTTGTAAATACATCTAAAATTACATTATTTTTCTTAGCAATTTCTTGCAACCAAAATAATTCTTTTTCTGTAAAATCTTGTTTTTTCCATGCTTTGTCTGATTTATGAAAACCAACAATTACAGTATTAAATTTACTTAGTTGAACATTTAAACTATCTATGCTTTCGTTAGCAACCTCTGTAATTTCAGTATATTTTTTTAAAGTTGAAACAAAAGAACTGTTGGCATCATCACCTAACTTAACATAGGCTATCTTATTGTTTTCTAATGACTTGATTGGTAAAATTTCATTTTTATTTTTCAATACTGTGACCGCATTTTCATACAATTGATATTGCAAAGCATCATTAGAAGTTGGTGTAATTTCCTTAATTAAATTTAAAGTATTTATTGGCTTATAAGCATTTAACCCTGCAAAATACTTGAATTTCAATATTTTCCTCACTGAATGTGATAATCTAAATTCAGAAATCAATCCATTTTGATAGGCCAAACATATTTTTTCAATTGCGGCTGGTACATTTTCTGAAAATAATAAAATATCATTTCCAGCAAGAAACGCTTCCAAGTCAATATCACCAGGTGTTAACGGAATTCCATCTTCCCTTTTGTAATTACTAGCGCCTTTCATATTCAATGCATCTGTAAAAATTAGACCATCAAATCCCAATTGATTTTTTAGAATATTATTAACTACATTATAAGATATTGAAGTCGGATAATTAATTCTCGGCTCTAAACTCGGAACACTTAAATGTGCAACCATAACTGAAACGAGCCCTTCCTGAAACATTCTTTTATAAGGATAAAACTCAATATCATTAATTCTTTCTTGTGAGAAATTAACTAATGGTAACGATAAATGTGAATCTGTTTCAGTATCACCGTGACCCGGAAAATGTTTTCCTGTAGAAAATACGCCTTGTTTTTGAACGCCTTTCATCAATGCAATGGCGCTATTGGTAACATTTTCTTTATTTTCTCCAAAGGAGCGAAAACCAATAATTGGATTTTTTGGGTTGGTGTTGATATCTAAAACTGGAGAAAAATTGAAATGAACGCCTAATCTTTTGCTTTCAAATCCCATTTTATCGCCAACTTTTTCGATTAATTTGGTATCTCGAATTGCTCCCAAAGTCATATTCCAAGGAAAACGATAGGTAGAATCCAAACGCATACTCAATCCCCATTCTGCGTCAATTCCAATAAATAGTGGTAATTTAGATTTGGATTGGTAACGATTTGTCAAATTTGCTTGACGAACAGGACCACCCTGAAAAAAAATCAAACCTCCAATTTTTAAGTCTTTAATAAGTTTGTCAATCGAATTTATATGAATAGAATCTTTGTTGGAATAGGCTGCAACCATAAAAAGTTGTCCCACTTTTTCGTCAAAACTCATTTGATTGTAAATGCTGTCAACCCATTGTTCTTCGACTTTTGATTCAGAAAAAAAAGGGTTTTTGAAAGGTTTTTTATCTACAAATAAATTGGTATCAAATTCATTTGCTATAGGATTTTTAGATTTTACGTTTTTAGTTGAAGAACAAGAAATTCCAAATGCAATTAGCATTACAAATAAAAAAAAACGTAGTAGAACTGATTTCATTAAATGAATTTATTTTAAAAAAAGCGACTGTGCCAACTATCCATTGCTGGGACTTCCCATGATTCATTGTACTCAGCAATATTATTTATCAAATTATTGAAGACGATTGTATTTTCTGTAACTGCTTTATCCTTTGCCATTTTTTTGAAATCTAGCAATGTTTTATGTGCAACGTGTTCTCCTAATTTGAAAGTAACATTCATTTTATCTAATAAATCTACTTCATATTTCTGTTCTAAATTTTGAATAAATTGAACTGAAGAATCTATAGAACAACCAGTTGTGGCTTGTACTTCTTGATTTACTGCAAGAATAATAAATCGATTGTATTTCAATTCAAATGAAGCTTCCAAACTGTTTCCGTGTGCTGCCCAATTTTCAATAAATACTTTTAAATCAACTGCAATTGCAACAAATTCCTCGTCAGAGAATTTTCTATTAGATTGATAAATCCATATTTTAGATTCTTCTGGTAAATTTTCAAAAGGAACATACATAGTAAGTAATTTATTTAGTTCAGATTTTTATGATTACAAATCTTGAGCATTAGCAATTAGTTCAGCAATATCCATAACTTTAACATCGCCTTCTTTTTCTTTGTTTTTGATTCCGTCGGACATCATTGTATTACAAAAAGGACAACCAGCAGCAATTATGTCAGAATTTGTATTCAAAGCCTCTTCCGTTCTTTCTATATTAACTTCTTTATTTCCTGATTCTGCATCCTTAAACATCTGTGCACCACCAGCACCACAGCACAATCCATTTGCTTTTGAGCGTTTCATTTCTACCAATTCGGCGTCTAATTTAAGAATTAATTCTCTTGGTGCTTCATATACACTATTGGCTCTTCCTAAATAACAAGGGTCGTGAAATGTAATTTTTTTACCTTTAAATTGACCGCCTTGAATGGTTAACCGACCATCATCCAATAAAGATTTTAAAAATTCTGTATGATGAACAACTTCATATTTACCACCTAATTCGGTATACTCATTTTTTAAAGTATTGAAACAGTGCGGACATGCTGTTACAATTTTTTTAGCTTCATAGGCATTTAGAACTTCAATGTTCATCATGGCTTGCATTTGAAACAAAAATTCATTTCCAGCACGTTTAGCTGGATCTCCAGTACAACTTTCTTCAGTTCCAAGTACAGCAAAAGAAACATTGGAACGATTTAAAATCTTCACAAATGCTTTTGTAATTTTCTTTGCTCTATCGTCAAAGCTTCCTGCACAACCTACCCAAAATAAAACTTCGGGTTGTTTTCCTTGAGCAAGCATTTCTGCCATTGTTGGAACTACTAAATTTTCTGACATATTCTATATATTATTTGTGACAACTAAAAAATTATCACCTATTTATTCATGATGTTCGTCATCAAAAACCTGAATAGTTACTTCTTTATCAACTAAATCTGTAAATTTACCTCTATATCTTGTAGCTTTAACCAAGTGATTATCTATCCAGTGATAGTTTCCACCACGAGGTTTTCCCATTACCATTCCATGGTATTTAAACCCATGTTGTTTTAACCAAATTTCTGTATAATTTCTATGTTCTTCAGTTCTTGATGTAAAAAAACAAATAATATGACCTTCATCATACCATTTATTTAAAGTGATTAATGCATCTGGATACAATTCTGCTGTTAACATTCTTTTTGGTTCTTCATTTGGAATATCATCGCAAATTGTGCCATCTATATCTATTAAATAATTTTTTACTCCTTCTGCTAAAATTGGGCTTATAGTTTGACCATTTTCTGATGCGGATACTAATTTCTTGTCTAATTCTTCTAAACTCATTTTGTTGTGTTGTTGTTATTTAATTTATTGTGTTATTCTTCTTTCCAATTCAAGCGATCTTGCTGATTGTATTGCCAGGGAGCACCATTGTTTTCAATATTACTCATCATAGCATTTATAGGCATTGGCGCTGCACTTTTTTCCATAACTAAGTACCTACGCATTTCTATAATAATTGACAATGGGTCTATATTTACAGGACATTCTTCTACGCAAGCATTACAAGAAGTACATGCCCAAATTTCTTCAGCTGAAATATAGTTGTTTAATAAGGTTACATTATCCGGAATAAAAACTCCTTTATTTTTATCGATATTATTTCCAACTTCCACTAAACGATCTCTAGTATCCATCATTATTTTTCTAGGAGATAATTTTTTACCCGTTAGATTTGCAGGACAAACCGAAGTACATCTTCCGCATTCTGTACAAGTATAAGCATTAAGCAATTGAACCCAATTTAAATCTTGAACATCATTTGCACCAAATTTTGAGAGTACAACATTTTCGTCAACAGGAGCTGCTTCAAATGGATCGGCATTAGGATCCATCATTAGTTTTACTTCTTTGGTAACTGATTCTAAATTGTCAAATTGTCCCAATGGATTTAAATTGGCAAAATATGTATTTGGAAATGCCAATAAAATATGCAAATGTTTTGAGAAATACAGGTAATTTAAAAAAACTAATATGCCTATTATATGAAGCCACCAAAAAGTTCTCTCTAAAATGAAAACAGTTGAAACTAGAAAACCATTAAAGATTGGGACAATAAATTGTGAAATTGGAAAAGAACCCGCTTTAATATAATGACTATAACCACCAGGTACATTCTGCAAATGTAAATCGGCAGCATTCATCAATAAAAACAATGACATCAATACAATTTCAAAATACAAAATGTAATTGGCATCACTTTTGGGCCAACCTTTTAAATCGGAATGTATGAATCTTTTAAGTTTTACAATATTTCTGCGGCTATAAAAAACGAGTACTGCAAGCAAAACTAAGAAGGCTAATATTTCAAAGGACGCAATTAATATTTTATAAAATTTACCTAAGAATGAAAATATTCGATGGGTTCCAAACAGTCCATCTATTATAATTTCTAATAACTCTATATTAATGATTACAAAACCCACATATACAATTATATGAAGGAATCCAGCAATTGGTCTTTTAACCATTTTTGATTGTCCAAGGGCAATCATTGCCATATTTTTCCATCGAAACGCTGGATTATCTGAACGATTAATATCCTGCCCTAACTTAATGTTTCTAATAATTTTTCTAATATTAATAGAAAACAAACCAAAACCTAAAATTAAGGTAATAGCAAATAAAATAGTGTCTAAATAACCCATTAATATTAGTTTTTAGTTTTCGAAATGGTGTCTTTCGCACTTTTATAAGGTATATTTTTTTTTCCAAAAAAAGAAACATTCACATACCTAGTAGGATTTATTCGAACATCTTGAAGTAACAACTCCAATTCTCTAGAGGTTTTATCTAAATTATTATATAAAGATTCGTCTTTTATCATTTTTCCGAAAGTTCCTTTACCAGATTGAACTTCACTCATTAACTTGTCAACACTTTTCAGGGTTTTTTCAAGATTTTTAACTATTTGTCCCAAGTTTGCTTTTGATAATGAATCAGAAATTTTAGTAAAATCATACGATACTTTGTTTAAGTTAGATAGTGTTCCGTCAATTTTACTTTTATTATCAGCCAAAATAGAATTTGCATTTTTAGCTGCTGTATTAAATCCTAATAAAGTTTCATTCAAATTAGAAATGCTACTTTTTAAATTTTCCTTAGATTTTGTATCCAAAACATCATTCAAATTTTTAAATAATAAATCAGCATTTAAAATCATTTTTTCAACTTTTTCTTGCAATGGAGCTAATTTATCTGCAACAAGATCTGTCAATCCTTTTTTAACAGAACTTTTCAGAGTATCGCCATTAACAGCTAAGTTTTTATCATCAAAATTTGGGATAATTTGTATTTGTTTACCACCAATTAAACCAGGCTCATAAATAGCAACAATACTTGATTTAGAAAAAGGAAAGTTACTTTTTACTAGAAGTTCAACTACTAATTTTCCTGAGGTATTTTGCAGTGTTATATTCGAAACTTTACCAACAACCAAACCGTTAATTGTTAAAGGTGCATTCAATGCTAAACCTTCTACATTATCATATTCGACGTAAATGATTTTGTATTCATTTAATAAATCTCTTCCTTTTAAATAGCTATAGCCCCAAATAAACAAGGCAATGGATGAAAGAATTAATATTCCTGTTTTAATCTCTTTAGTAATTTTCAATTTCAGATATTTTGTACAAATTTAAAATAAAACTTTGGTTATTTTAGCATTATTTGATGGCGTCTTTAACAGAAATACTTTTTCCATTTTTAAAAGCAATTAAAAATGCATAATCATATCCTTTTGATTTTGCTTCCAACAAATTTTTCTTTGCTTCAGAATAATCAGATGTTTGACCGTATGTATATTTAAATATTACTCCATTGGGTTCCATATCAACATTTTTGAGTCCTTTAAAATTACTTGGGTCTAAATCCATTTTTTTACTACTTGCAGCAATTTGAACCTTAAAAATAACTCCTGTTTCTTTTTCAACTTCTTTTAAAGGTTCTTTTTTTGTTTCCTTTTTAACCTCCTTAATAGATTCTTTTTTAATAACTTCTGCAAGAATTTTAACTTCCTTTTTTAAAGGTGTAGAAGTATCTTTAGAAATTTTTTCAACTATTTTTTTTGATGGTCTGTCTTCCTCATCAGTATTTGATTGATTTCCAAAATATTCTTTTTTGTAGCTTTTAATAGCTGTTGCAATGGCGTTTGCCATTTTGTCTTGCCCCTCATCCGAATCTAAAATCTCTCCTTCTATGGGATTGGAAATAAATCCAGTTTCAATCAAAACCCTTGGCATATAGGCCTTATGCAAAACCATAAACGCCGCTTGTTTTACTCCGCCACCTCTAATTTTTTTACCCAATCCAGAAAATGCATCTTCAATTTTCGCAGCCAATGAAATACTATTATTCAAATAATCTTCTTGCATTAATGTTAATCCAATTAATGATTCAGGAGAATTTGGATCATACCCTTCGTATTTTTGTTTGTAGTCTTTTTCCAAAGTTACTACCTCATTTTCACTTTTTGCAACCGCCAAACTCGATGCATTTTTCGTCATACCCATTACATAGGTTTCAGTACCATCAGCCATCGTGTTTTTATTTGCATTGCAATGAATAGAAACAAAAATATTAGCATCTACCCTATTTGCAATATTTGCTCTTTCAATAAGCCCAATAAAAACATCTGTTTTTCGGGTGTAATTTACTTCAAAATCGGACTCGTCTTCTAATATTTTCCCAACTTTTAGAACAATTGCTAAGGCAATGTTTTTTTCAACATGACCCGAATAAACTGCGCCAAAATCATGGCCACCGTGACCGGCATCTAATGTTATTTTGAATTTTTTAATTTGGCTAAAGCCAGAAATTGAAACTGCAACTAATCCTATAAGCGATAAGATTTTTATTTTATTTTTAATATACATAAATATATAAAGTTAATTTTATTAGAACCTTGGGACTATAAATTTATTATTTGACTATTTTTGACCAAATTTATGTGTAGTTTTGAACCTCAATAACTAAGCAATATTTTTACAAAAATAGCATTTAAACCTTTGCATACAAACTTATTTAATATCGTTTTATTAGCTTTTTTCCTAACAATAGGATATAGTAAGTCGTATTCTCAAGATTTACCTAAAAAAACTAATGAAATTTCTCCAAAAATGGAGCAAAAAACATTAAATGTTACAGCAGAAGATTTGATAATAGTTTCTGATACCATAAAAAAAGACTCAATAAAACCGAAAAAACAACTTCTAGAAGATAAAATAAAAAGAACTGCCGCTGGTTATGAAAAAATAAATCAAAAGAAAAAACAGATGACTTTGTACGATAAAGCGGAGTTGTATTACCAAGATATTGAATTGAAAGCCGGAATTATTGTTATGGATTATGAAAAAAACGAAATTTATGCTGGTCGTTTAAAAGATTCCACAGGACAATATACCCAATTACCTGTTTTTAAACAAGGGCAAAATGTTATTGAACCAGATTCCATTCGATTTAATTATAAAACAAAAAAAGCATTGGTTTGGAATTCCAGAACCGAACAAAATGATTTTAGAATTAAAGCTGAAGTTACGAAAAGAGAAAACGATTCGGTTTATTTTATGAAGCGTGCGCGATTTACGACTTCAAAAGACATTGAAAATCCCGAATATTATTTCCAAACAAGTAAAGTGAAATTTGTACCCGGTAAAAAAGTTGTGGTTGGATTTACACATATGGTTATTGCTAATGTTCCCACACCAATAGCTTTACCATTTGCATTCTTTCCAATGTCTGAAACCAGTCAATCAGGAATTATTATACCAACTTTCAATGATACCCGATTGCGAGGATATTCTCTTCAAAATGGAGGTTATTATTTAGCTTTAAGCGATAGCTATGATTTAGCACTTTTAGGCGATTATTACACCAATGGAAGTTATGCGCTTCGGGGAGAATCTTCCTATGCCAAGCGATATAAATATAGAGGCAACGTCAATATTCGTTTTGAAAACCTAATTATTAGTGAAAGAGGATATCCTGACTATTCGAAAAGTAATATTTACAATATTCAGTGGTCACATTCTAAAGATCAAAAATCGAATCCAAATTCTCGTTTTTCAGCGTCTGTGAATTTAGGAAGCAGCACTTATTTCCAACAATCTATCAATCAAATAAATAATAATTCAAGACTAAATAATACCTTAAGTTCCTCAATATCATATTCTAAAACGTTTAATTCTATTCCTCAGGTAAATATGTCATTGAGTACAACACATTCCCAAAACACGCAGACAAAAACTATAAATATGACCTTGCCTTCACTTCAAGTGAACGTAGATCGAATTTTCCCATTTGCACCAAATGATGGAGTTAAAAAAGGTTTATTCAAAAACATAAATTTACAATACTCTGTAAAAGCGGACAACCGAATTCAAACAACAGATGAGTTTTTCTTCAAACCTCAAATGTTTAGAGAGGCAAATTCTGGATTTCAACATTCGATACCTTTAAGTACAAATTTCAAAATATTAAAATATTTTAGTGCTACTACGAGTGCAAATTATAATGAAGTTTGGTATTTTAAAACAAATAGAAAGAGTTTTGATATTCTGACAAATAAAGTTATCGATACTGATGTTAATGGTTTTGATTCTTTTAGAACCTATTCTTTTAGTTCAAGTTTAGGAACTACTATATATGGTACTTTTAATTTTGGAGATAAAAAACGTATTCAATCTATTCGACATGTAATGCGTCCATTAGCTTCGTTTAGTTATATGCCGAGCTTTGAAAAGTATTTTGATACTTATGCATCAGATGGAAGTGGAACTATTATAAAGGAATATACTCGCTTTGAAAAAGGAATTTACGGTGCGCCAGGTCTTGGGAATTCAAAAGTTGTAAGTTTAGATTTAAGTAATACTTTTGAAGCTAAAGTTAAAGATAGCGATGCAACAAAAACAGAACCTAAAAAAATAATGCTGTTAAATAACCTAAATTTCCATACAGATTACAACGCAACTTCCGATTCACTTAGATGGTCACCTTTAAGAATTAGTGGTGGAACTACTTTTTTTAATAACAAAATGAATGTGAATTTTGGAACTACATTAGATCCTTATGCAATTGACAATTCGGGAAGAAGAATCAATACTTTTAATATAAATAATGGCGGAAGTTTGTTTAGAATGACGAGTTCTAATATAACTTTAAATTATTCATTATCTAGTAAAGATGGTGACGATAAAGTAAAGAAAAATGAACAAGGAGAACGAAATGGTGGACGTTCTGATGATTTGTACGGAACAAATACCGATTTCAGTGACCGAAGAAATAGCCAATTTGATGATGAAAATAAAGATAAGAAAAATGAAGAAGATACCGAGTTTTTTAAATCTAAACTGCCGTGGGATTTAACAATGGCATATTCGCTAACGTATAGTAATTCCAATAGAGAAAATAAAATTATTGGAAATACGTTGAGCCTTTCGGCAAATGTAGATTTGACACCTAAATGGAAAATCGGTGCTTCATCCGGTTATGATTTTGTTCGAAACGGAGTGACTTTCACCCAACTTCGATTTGAACGAGATTTATTGAGTTGGAATATGAA
The DNA here is from genome assembly GCA_009693635.1 of Flavobacteriaceae bacterium. GTDB lineage: Bacteria > Bacteroidota > Bacteroidia > Flavobacteriales > Flavobacteriaceae > Flavobacterium. The sequence continues at coordinate 13,237 of SHWW01000019.1, read as the reverse complement.
TTTCAATTGGCAACCCTTCGGAGAAAATGCATTCTGGGGTTTCTTTATTGGAATTAAATCTAGCGTGTTGAGTGATATTAAATGGGAAAAAAGAACAACTGCTGACAAACAATTAAGATAAAAATATATGAAAACAATAATTTATACCGATAAAGCTCCTGAACCAATTGGACCTTACAATCAAGCTGTATTAGTTGATAAAACGCTTTACGCATCTGGACAAATTGCTTTAAATCCAGCAACAATGGAATTAGTTTTGGATACAATTGAAATAGAAACTACACAAGTAATGGAAAATATGAAAGCCGTTCTTGAAGCTGCAAATATGACTTTTGCCGATGTTGTAAAAGTAAGTATTTTTATTTCAGATATGAATGATTTTGCAAAAATAAATACTGTTTACGGAAGTTATTTTGATAAAAAAACGGCTCCTGCAAGAGAAACTATTCAGGTTGCTAAACTACCTAGAAATGTAAATGTAGAAATTTCTATGATTGCAATTAAGTAACGTAAATGTAATTTTATATAAAATTAAAAAACGAATTTGAAATGAATCAAATTCGTTTTTTTTTATAATGAAGCTTAGCTTTTTTTAATTTAATAAATGAAATTGAATCAAACCATCAATTGGTCTTCTTAGAACATTCCCAATAGTTAAACCATTAAATTCTAATACCTCTTTCAATTCTTCTTTAAGATAAAAAGCAATTGAACCTATGAAATGAACAGGGACTTCTTTGCAATTTTCATATTGTGTAATATAATTTTCTAAAAAAACTTGCATATCTTTTCTTACCAATTTTTGACAATATTCTTCGTTTTTATGTTGAATTAAAAACTTTGCAAAAGTCGCCAAATAGGCATTAGGATTTGATTCTTTATATAAATTATGTTTTATTACATCGGCATCTAAATCATATGCTTTTTCAAATTTCTTTGCCAAAGTTGTAGGCATTTTGCCAAAATAATAATCCCGAATTAATTGTCGTCCAAATTGGTTCCCACTACAATCATCCATAGCAATATAACCTAAAGATTGTACTTTTTGATGCAAAATATTTCCATCAAAATAACTACAATTTGAACCCGTACCTAAAATACAAACTATAGCTTTCTCATTTTTTGGAGTTGTTGCATATACTGCAGCATAAGTATCTTCGTGAACAACAATTGCTGCATTGGGGAAATATTCTTGAAATACAACTTTCAAAAAACCTTTCATTCTATCAGTTCCACAACCAGCACCATAAAAAAATAAATGAGATACACTTTCCCTGTTTAGTGAAAGGTCAAAACGGTCATTTATACGAGAAATGATTTCCTCTTTTACAAGAACCTCAGGATTTAAACCTAATGTTTGTGTTGTAAATAATATTTTACCCGTTTCATCTATAGAAATCCAATCGGCTTTTGTAGAACCACTATCAACTAATAATTTCATAATTAAAAGGTATTAGGCCTAAATATCCACAAAAAACCCAAACAAAAATTTGGGGTTTTTATATTCGTAATTATTTTAAATTAGAAATATGAACTGACAAATCAATCAATTTACTTGAATATCCGTATTCATTATCATACCAAGAAATGATTTTGAAAAAAGTAGAATTCAAACCAATTCCTGCATTCGCATCAATGATTGATGTTCTTGAATCGGAAACAAAATCTTGAGAAACAACTAAATCTTCAGTATATCCTAAAACCCCTTTCATAGAAGTTTCAGAAGCTTTTTTAAGCACTGCCATAATTTCTTCATAAGAAGTTTCTTTAGCTACTTTTACAGTTAAATCTACTACCGAAACATCAGTTGTAGGAACTCGCATTGACATACCAGTTAATTTTCCATTCAATTCAGGAATAACTTTTCCTACAGCTTTAGCAGCTCCTGTAGAAGAAGGAATAATATTTACACTTGCAGCACGACCGCCTCTCCAGTCTTTTCTTGAAGGTCCGTCAGTTGTCATTTGAGTTGAAGTTGTAGCATGAACTGTAGTCATCAAAGCTTCAACAATTCCGAAGTTATCATTAATAACTTTAGCTAATGGAGCCAAACAGTTTGTAGTACATGAAGCATTAGAAACAATTAAATCAGTAGCCTTTGCAGTTTCGTGATTTACACCCATAACAAACATTGGTGCATCTGCCGACGGTGCAGAAATAATTACTTTTTTAGCTCCACCTTTAATATGTTCATATGCGGTTTCAATAGTTGTGAAAAAACCCGTACATTCTGCAACTACATCAACTCCAACTTCATCCCATTTCAAGTCTGCTGGATTTCTTTCGGCTGTAATCCTAATGTTTTTGTCATTTACGAAAAGTTTTCCATCTTTAACTTCAACTTTCCCTGCAAAACGACCGTGTACAGAATCGTATTTTAATAAATAAGCCAAATGATCTACATCTAATAAATCATTAATTGCAACTACTTCAACGTTATTCCTGTTATATGATTCTCTAAATACGATTCTTCCAATTCTTCCAAAACCGTTAATTCCTAATTTTACTGTTGACATTTTTTTAAAAAAGCTTTAGGCAAAAAGTACTATACTTTTTGCTGGTTATAAATAATAATTAATTTTAATTTTTTAGCTAAAAGCAAATGAGTTCAAGCACCTATTTATTTATGTTGACATTATATCTGAAACTCTCAATAATTCTCTATCAATTTCAGTATGTCCTTTTATGGCTTGTTCCAATGGAGTTAATGTTACTTTATCACCTAAAATTCCAACCATATAATTTGATTTCCCTTCCAATAAAGATTCAACTGCTTTTACACCCAATCGACTTGCCAAAACTCTGTCAAAACAAGATGGCGAACCACCACGTTGCATGTGTCCCAGAACAGAAACACGAACATCATATTCTGGTAAATTTGCTTCAACATAATCTTTAAGTTCAAAAACGCTTTTGCCAATTTTATCCCCTTCGGCAATTACAACGATACTTGAGGATTTTCCTGAAGATTTACTTTTTTCTAATGATTCTAGCAAACGGTCCAATCCTAAATTTTCTTCTGGTATTAAAATTTCTTCAGCACCAGCTCCAATTCCTGCATTCAAAGCAATATGACCCGCATCTCTTCCCATAACTTCCACAAAGAATAATCTGTTGTGAGAACTGGCAGTATCACGAATTTTATCTATTACTTCAATTACAGTATTTAGAGCAGTATCGTAACCCAAAGTATGACTTGTACCAAAAATGTCATTATCAATAGTACCAGGAATTCCCATTACTGGAAAACCAAATTCACTATTAAAAATCTCCGCTCCTGTAAAACTTCCGTCACCACCAATAATTACAAGCGAATCAATACCCGCTTTTACCAAATTTTCATGTGCTTTTTTTCTACCTTCAACAGTCATAAATTCCTTTGAACGTGCGGACTTTAGAATTGTACCTCCTTTATTAATAATGTTATTAACACTTCTTGGTCCTAATTCTTTAAAATCACCATCTATCATTCCTTCATATCCTCGATAAATACCGATACATTCGATGTTGTGATAAGCACAAGTTCTAACAACAGAACGAATGGCAGCATTCATTCCCGGAGAATCTCCCCCAGAAGTTAAAACCCCTATTTTTTTTAATGTATTACTCATTATTTGTGTATTAAAATGTAAACTTACTATAATTCATTCTTTAAAAAAGTGGATTTTTTATTAAATTAATAAATTGTTTAAATTCAAACGTTTTCGTTGATAAGTTTTTAATCTCCATCTTCATTTAAAACTCCTTCAATATTTTCTTTTACAGATTTAGGAGATTTACTTTTTTTAGTTTTAAAAATAATTCCATCTAAGGGTAAATCAGAATCTGATTGCATATTATTTTGAATAGCTTTTTTATCGAGCGTTTTTTTATTAAAAATGGTATTTACCAATTCCTTGAATGAATCAAAGTCTATTTCATACGAAATTCCTAATCCTTGTGTGTATCCAATTCCTTGTCCTATATAACTTATGTCATTTTCTTTATTAAATACTCGTAAATTTAGTGTTCCTTCTTCATTAACTCGATATTGGACTTCGACATCCCCGACAACTGCCGATTGATTTATTCCACCAACAGGAACTCCTAATTTACCATTAAAAGTAATTCTGTCATTAATTTTTGAGGAAACAGTTACTCCAAATCTACCCTCAGTTTCAGTTCCTGGACGCTTGTCTGCTAAAACATAATCAATCCCTAAATTGAATTTTCCTTCTTCATCTTGGAATATATCATTGAATAAACCACTTGCTTTTTCAAATAAGTTTCCTGTTAAATCAGATTGACTAACTCCAATTTGACTTAAAAAACCGCCCGATGAAAGCAAATACAAGGCTTGTTTTTGTCTGGTATCTTTATCGTCTAATTTATACTGAATTTCTGATTTTAACACGGAACTTACGGTTGGAAAATTAATTGAAAAATCAGGTTCAGGATTACTTAAATTCCCTTTAATACCAATAACAACTTCTATAGGTACTTTTTTCTTAAATGAAGAATTATCTAATAAAACCCCTGGATTTGCAGTAGTTTCATATACTGCTTCCAAATTCAAAATAGCTCTAAGCGGATCGCCTTCCCAAACAATTGAACCGAATTTTTTTACCTTAAATTTTTTATCAATAAGACCGCCATATTTGAAATTATAAGTTCCTTCATAAACTTGAAAATCTCCAGTCATAACGAATTTTCCTAGCGTATTTATTTCTAATAATAGATTTCCATTTCCACGACCTTTCATTCCGTGACCTGAATTTCTATTCAAAATAACTTCAATTTCTGCTTTTTGATTAATATCTAAATTGAACTTTAATTCTAATCCGTTGTAGTTTCTTGTTTTATCATCTATGCCTTTTTCAAGATTGTATTTCTCTTTTGTAGTTAAAAAATGAATATAATCATTTGTGCCAACAGCATCAGCATCATTAATTGGAATTTTAATATTTGTTCCTTTTTCAGATTTCGCATCAATATTTATAAGCAATCCACTTGTAGGACCAGATATAGAGGCTGTACCATCAATGAATGCAGTTCCAAAATAGGCTAAATCTTCCCTATCTTTTGTATCTAATGCTAAAAAGCGATTCGATTTTATTTTTAAATCTAATACCCAATCTGAAAATTTATTATGTCGAACCCTACCTTCTAATATTCCATTTGATTTGTATTTTGAATCAAAAATAGCAGCATTTCTAACAATAAATAAACTTTCCGTAATATCTACAACCGACTTATTTTCAAATTCATAATTTACATTCATATAAGGAATTGAAATTCCAGAATCGTCCAAATACATTCTTCCGTTAACCGTTGGATCTGACAAAGAACCTTGAATATTAGTGCTTCCTGAAGCAAAACCTTTGATATTTGTAATTATATCACCTCCTATTAATCCTAAAATTCCTAAGTTAAATCGGTTAAACCGTAAGTCTAAATTTGTTATAGTTTGCTCATTTTCAATACTAAAATCACCTTTCGCATTGAAAGATTCGACATTTTCATTTTGAATTGAAGCGTTTACATAAAACCTTTTCAAACTATCATCGCCTGAAACATCTAAATTTAATTTACCTAAAACTACTTTATTAATATTTAAACTATCAATAAACAAGACTGCTGTAGGCTGATAAATTTTATTCTCTTGTTTCAAATTGACACTTCCATTTAAAATTCCATTAAATGTAAAATTAGGAATATCGGGAGTTAATTTATTAATATCAATGTTAGTAAATTCTAAATTTAAATCTTTTGTGTCAGCATCTTTTAAAAACCCTCTTAAATCTATTTTTTGATTTTCATGCGATAAAACAATATCGTCAATTGAAAAATTATTTAGTTTTTTATCAAATATAATTTTGTTTTGATTATTCTCATTTTCATTTAAAAACCAAAAATAATCTTTAAATTTTATTTCTGATTTTTGAATTCCAACAACATTATTATTTTGTTTATCAATGGTGTGAAAGATATTTAATTTATAAAAATCATCGGCTTTATTTCCACCTTTAAATTCAGTACGAATATGTAAAGTGTCTCTTTGAGTAACATTTATCAAGCTAAAATCGGATATCTTGTAATTCTTAGTTTTAACGCTATCAATTTCAATAAATGCATTATAAAAAGGATTTTTATTGTCAACTCGGAAGTTAATTTTGTGAAAATAATTTTCAAATGCTGAAATTTGTGGCGAATTAAAATTGAATTTAAATTCGTTATTATCAGAATTTATCGAACCTTGAAGTACAGTATTTGCAACCACCGAAATTCCGGGGTAGAAAACCTCAATGATCTTATTATAAACCGAAAAATCAAATTTCAAAAACTGCCCTTTTATCACTTTATTAGGGGTATAGTTGGCATAAAGACTACCTAATGAATTCTCAATCATCTTTTGAAGTTGACCAATTTTAAATTTACCAACTACTTTTCCCTGAACAATATCTGGAGAATTTATAGAAATGGTTCTGATATTATTTTCATCAAAACTGGATTTCAAATTAAAATCATCAAAATAATAGGTGTCTTTTACATTTTGGTATGAAGTGTTATGGATATTCACTGTTCCTTTAAGATTGTCTAAATTAGTACCCGTAACTTTCACATCAATAACCCCTTTGAAAACTGAAATAGAATCTGACTTTACAAAATTCAACTTTGCTAAATTGGCATAATCAATTTTTGCATTGAAATTATAATTGATATCTTTATTTTCTAAATCTACTAAACCATCAAAATCCATAAATAAATTAGGATCATTTACATATATTTTTCCTTTAAATAATGGCTTTTTGAAATTTCCGTTGACAACAATATTCGTATAATTATAACCTTTGTAATTAATTTTATAAACATCTCCAGAAAATGATGTATTCAAATTGGCAAGTTTAAAACCCCGACCATCAACATCCAAATTCAAAGACACCATTCCCAAATCTTTCTTTGAGAGGAATTTCCCAATTTTAAATTGCTCTAAGATTACGTTTCCAGAATAAATAGCATTATCAATATCATTAATAGAAGTCATTTTTAATTTGGACTGAATATTTCCCAAAGCAGTGGTCATATAAAAATCTGCATCAACAGAAGTGGTCGTAATTTCAGTTTTACCTCTCAAATTAAACTGCCCTAATTTACGTAACGAATTTGGTAAATTCTTGCCTAAAATGTTAGGTAATACTGTCGTTAAATTTTTATAATTGGAAGAAATGCTATTGAAATTTCCTTTCATATAAAATTCTTGTTCTTTAGTTCCAAAAAGGTTTTTGAAATTTACATTTCCTATTATTTTCGAGTTATTCTGATCAACAAAATTTAATTTTGATGCATACAAATCGTTCAAAGTCCCCCTGATAATTGAAGATAATTTGAATTGTTGGTTTTTCCCTAACTCGTTGTAAAAGTATCGAATATCATTGCTAGCAAGCAAAGTTGAATCCAATTGAACGTCAAATTGCACTTTATTTACAAAATCTACAAAGTCTTTTCTATCATAATTCAGAACGGCATTACCTTTCAAAAAAGACTCATTGGTGAGTATATTGAATTTTTCTAATTTAATATGTTTTAATGTATACGTGAACTTTCCATTTAGATTTTCAACGAATAACCCACGATGGTCTAAAAAAGACATTTTCATAATGTTCGTAGTAACTTCGGGTCCAAAAATTTTGAAGTTACTCAATTCAATATTGAGTTTTTTGAAGTCTAAATCTTTGGGAACGCTATGATTTTCATCTGTCAAAAGAAAAGTACTGTTTGAAATATATACGTTCTTAGATTTCATCAAAAACTTATTAGTTGATGGGGTTCCTGAATCAAAAAGGGTAACAAATTTTTCAATATTAGAATCTTTTTCGCCTTTATACGTTTTCAAATTAAAGAGCAAACTGTCAATTCTAATTTCACCAAAAAGCAAATCGCCATTGTACAATTTTTGGAAACTTAAAACATTTGTTTTAATGCTTTTAGCTGAAAATAAAGTGTCTTTTCGATAATCTTTAACTAAAACTTTTTTAAGTTTCACCCCACCAAAAATAGAAACAGAAACCTGATCGACATTAATATCTGCTTTATACTCTTTGCGAAGCATTTCCGTTACATACATCCCAATTTCTGTTTGAACCACAGGTAAAGAAAGGGAAATACCGAGTACCAATAAAAGTAGGATTAGTCCTAAGAGGGAACGAAATACTATTTTTTTAATTTTTTTGATACCTATTCTTATTATTAATTTGTAAAAGTTTTATTTTGACCTAAGAAACGGGAGCACGTTAAATAAAAATTCTTTAATTTTGGCTTTTCCGAAACTTTTTTAGCAACGGATTGTCAAATTTCATTCAAAATTCATGCCCTTTTATGCTTAAACAGCCTGTTTTTATTCTTGCAATAGAAAGTTCTTGTGACGATACGGCTGCTGCTGTTTTACAAAACGATGTAGTTTTGTCGAACGTTGTTGCTAATCAACTTATTCATAATCAGTACGGCGGCGTTGTTCCAGAACTTGCTTCACGAGCACACCAGCAAAACATTGTTCCTGTTATCGATGCTGCACTTCGCAAAGCGAATATACAAAAAGAACAGTTAACGGCAATAGCTTTTACGCAAGGACCTGGATTAATGGGGTCCTTATTGGTAGGAAGTTCTTTTGCAAAATCATTGGCATTGGCATTAAACATTCCATTAATTGCTGTAAATCACATGCAAGCCCACATTTTAGCGCATTTTATTTCAGAAGAAGGATTTGAAAAACCAACCTTTCCATTTATAGCGTTGACTATTTCCGGGGGTCATACCCAAATTGTAAAAGTAACTGACTTTTTTGAAATGGAAATTATCGGCGAAACCACAGATGATGCTGTAGGAGAAGCATTTGATAAAAGTGCAAAAATCCTCGGATTGCCATATCCTGGTGGACCTTTAGTAGATAAATACGCACAATTAGGGAATGCAAAAGCATTTGCATTTACAAAACCAAAAGTAGCCGGATTGGATTTTAGTTTTTCAGGATTGAAAACTGCAATATTGTATTTTATTCAGAAAAAAGTCGCTGAAAACCCAGATTTTATTTCCGAAAATTTGAATGATATTTGCGCATCCATTCAACATACCATCATTGAAATTTTGATGGACAAGTTGAAATTAGCTGTAAATGAAACCGGAATTAATAAAATCGCTATAGGTGGGGGTGTTTCCGCAAATTCTGGAATTCGCGATACATTGGCTGCAGCAGAAAGCAAATACGGTTGGAAAACCTATATTCCAAAATTTGAATATACCACAGATAATGCCGCAATGATAGGAATTGTAGGTTATCAAAAGTTTTTATTAGAAAATTTTGAAACTTACGAAGTAGTTTCTAAAGCAAGTATTCAAATTTAATTACTATGCAATTATTCTACAATCCCAACATAAATGAAACTACCGAAAGCTTTTCTTTTGACAAAGAAGAAAGCAAGCACATTATTAAAGTAATGCGTAAAAAAGGTGGTGATATATTATTTGTAACCAATGGTTTAGGTTTTTTATTTAAAACAGAAATTGTTTTAGGTTCTGATATAAAATGTACTGTTAAAATTGTATCTATAGAAAAACCGGAACAACCGAAATACCATTTGCATTTAGCGGTGGCTCCCACTAAAATGAACGATCGATACGAGTGGTTTTTAGAAAAAGCTACCGAAATGGGAATTTCAGAAATCACTCCAATTATTTGTGATCATTCGGAACGTAAGTTTGTAAAAAGTGATCGTTTTGACAAAATACTGCAATCGGCAATGAAGCAATCGGTGCAATTTTATTTACCAAAATTAAACGAACCAATCACTTTCAAAGAGTTCATAAAACAAAAAAAAGAAGGTTTGCTTTTGATAGCACATTGTGAAGAAACAGATAAAAAATCATTGAAATCTGTTGTGAAACCCAATGAAAGTATAACTATATTAATTGGTCCTGAAGGCGATTTTTCTAATAAAGAAATTGCTCAAGCATTAGAAAATAAATACATACCCATAACTTTAGGAGCTACCAGATTGCGAACAGAAACTGCCGCAATCGTAGCGTGTCACAGCATTGTTTTTATAAATGAAAATTAAAATGAAGGCGTTAAAAATCATCTTTCTTATATTCATTTCAAATTGTAGCTTTTCGCAAGAAATTGCGTTGTTAAAATACAGCGGTGGTGGCGATTGGTATGCAAATCCAACTTCTTTGCCCAATTTAATTAAGTATTGCAACCAGACAATAAATACGAAGATAAATCCTAAAAATGCAATTGTAACGCCAAGCAGTTCGGATATTTTTTCCTATCCTTATGTGCACGCAACAGGACACGGAAATGTAGTTTTTAGCCCTTCAGATCTTGAAAATCTTAGAAATTATTTGACTTCTGGAGGTTTTCTACACATTGATGATAATTATGGAATGAATGAATATATTCGAAAAGAAATTACAACACTATTCCCCAACAATGCACTAGTTGAAATTCCTTCCAATCATCCGATATTTCAAAAACCAAATTCTTTTCCTGCGGGAATTCCAAAAATTCACGAACACGATGGCAAAAGTCCACAAGCTTTTGGGGTATTTATAGACAACCGATTGGTATTGCTTTATACTTATGAAACCGATTTAAGCGATGGTTGGGAAGATGCCGATGTTCATAACGATCCCATTGAAGTTCGTGAAAAAGCACTAAAAATGGGTGCTAACATCTTGAATTATATATTTAATAATTAATTTATATAAAGTCGTTTTGGATAGTTCGCTCTTACATCACGAAATTCAAAAATTTATTACTACCAATATTGGTGGTGATAGTTCCAAACTTGCCCTTCAAAAAAATCCTTTTCCAGACGTCAATTGGATTGCAATTTTAAACCAAATAGCAGCCAAAACAAAAGCAAAATATAAACTACCAACGTTTTTTAAAACGAAGAATATCATTTACCCAAGTAAAATTTCAGTGGAGCAAACGTCCTCCGAAAAAACGGCTCAATATAAAGCTTCCTTAATAAGTGGCGAAACTTTAATTGACTTGACGGGTGGTTTTGGAATTGATTGCTTGTATTTTTCCAAACGTATAAAAAATATTATTCATTGTGAAATTGATTCTGAATTGTCCGCTATAGTGAATCATAATTTTAAGCAACTCGGAATTGAAAATGTAAATTGTATAGCTGGTGATAGTTTTGATATTCTAAGTAATCACTATGGCAAATTAGATTGGATTTACATTGATCCTTCAAGGAGAAATGATCTAAAAGGCAAAGTATTCATGCTTAAAGATTGTTTACCAAATGTTCCTGAATCAGTACCTTTTTACTTTACGAAATCAGATCGAATCTTAATAAAAACCTCACCAATACTAGATATTTCTGCGGGATTATTGGAATTATCAAACGTGAAATATATTCATATTGTGGCTGTTGACAATGAAGTTAAAGAATTAATTTGGGAATTATCGAAGTCATTTATCGGCAATTCAACTTTTAAAACAATTAACATTACAAAAGACAAAAAGGAAGAATTTAATTTTGAATTGAATTCAAATACCCAATTTTCGAACTATGGTTTACCAAAAAAATACCTTTACGAACCCAATAGTGCCATAATGAAATCGGGGGGATTTGACGAAATAGGTATTCAATATCAACTTGACAAACTGCAACAACATTCTCATTTATATACGTCGGAGGAAAAAATTGATTTTCCAGGGAGAGTTTTTGAAATTCAGGAAGCCTTTTCATATACTAAAAGTGAAATGAAATCCTTTTTAGAAAACAAAAAAGCAAATATCACCACAAGGAATTTTCCTGATAGTGTGGACGATATTCGAAAAAAATGGAAAATAAAAGACGGAGGAAATTTATATTGTTTTTTTACAACCGACATAAATAACCATAAAATAGTTTTAATTTGCACCAAAATAAAATAAAATGAAGCTGTTACTTTTCTCAATAATTATTCTACTTTCTACAACCTTATTTGCTCAAAAACCTTGCGATTATAGTGTTAATGTTAAAGACAGCATTGGAACTTATAAAGAAACAAAAAGTGCTATTGTTCATGAATTTATTTTTGGAAACACCTCTAAATATGTGTTTTTTGCATTAGCATTAACAGACGAAATGCCAACTTTGACCATTCAAATCCTACAAAAAAGCAAGGATTTTCTTAAAGTAAATTGTTTTAACAAAAACTCAAGAATTTTCTTTCAGTTGGAAAACGGAAAAGTAATCACACTAATAGCTTCCGATCAAGAAAATTGTGGCGCACCCATAAAAGATGATTTGGGGTTCAATAACCGAATTTTATCAGGGACTTTTATGTTTTTAAAAGGAACATTGGAGGATTTACAAACCTCTGCAGTTTCTTCAATGAGAATAAAATTCACCACAGAAACAAAAGATTATATCTTCAAAAAAATATTGGTTTCTGAAATGGATAAAAAAACGTATTTACCCAGCAATTATTTTATTGATTTCTTACCTTGTGTTATTAATTAATCACACTTCCATTTGAAATTAGAAACAGTATCTAATTTGGCGTTTTTCCTGTTATAATGCCACCATTCCGAATTAAAAGATTTAAACTTGTAACGCAACATAATTCTTTTCAAAAGTTTTCTGTTTTTTAAAATTTCCTTAGGAAGATTTTTATAGTCATGGCTTGCTTCCGGTCCAAAAAAGTCAAAAGGCGTTCCCATATCGAGTTCAACTCCATTACTATCCACCAATGAAATATCAACTGCTCCTCCTCTGTTGTGAATAGAACCCTTACTTGGATCGGCTACATAGATAGGATTGGAAACTATTGCCCACATTTTTTTCTGAATATCCAAGGGGCGGTAGCAATCGTAAAGTTTGATTTTAAAACCCTTTTTTATGAATTTGGCATTGGCTTTCATCAAAGCTTTAATGGTTTTTAAACGCAGATAACATTCTGCACAATCGTACACTTTTGCTTTCAGGAAATTATCCTCGGTAGCATATTTCATATCATATACAAAATCCCGACTGTAATCTTTGAGATTTACAAAGGTAGTATCGTTCAAATTTCCAAAGGTGGCATTTGATTCCTTTTTATTTTTATAAACCCAATTTGTTTTACAAGAAACTAAGAATAAACATCCTACAAGTATATAAATTTTTAAGACTGTTGACATATTTATAGTGTTATGAACTGCAAAGTACGATATTTATAAAAGAATAGTACCTATTTCATTTATTTGATATTCATA